>CAZFWL010000016.1:9996-15379 GCA_964522775.1 uncultured Halomicronema sp. | reverse complement strand
ATATATCTGCTTAACCTTGTCGCCCACTGGTCACGAAAAAACAAAGTTGCCTCCGAAGGCTTGCCGACTTCACGCTATGCAGCGGGCACCTTGAATATAGTCAGGGCAGAACAACAGTCTGAATACCAGCAGCAGGGATAAGATGTTGACACGCCTGTGTGTGATTTAGCTGTCAGGGTTTGTCTCGAAATTTTGACTTGACCCAAGGTAATTGAGTGTTCCCCGGTTATGGCTGCTGGTTTAAAACCATCCACTGTAGAATTGCTCAAGCGATTTAATCGCGCTTTTCCGCAGTTCTACGAACAGTTTGTCAGCAGCGAAATTCAGCTTCAGAATTTGCGCTTAGCGTATCAACTCTACAAAACGCGCAAAGCGGTTATTGAACTCAAGCCCGAAGGCAATCGCAGTGCTTTGCATTTTGCCTATCGCAATCAATCATTTTTACTTAGTGACATTTTTGGGGTGCTCGCGGCTTATGGCTTAACGATCCACAACCTCAGCCTGTACGGGCAGATTTACCCACCCATGCTGGTGTTCATCAAGCTCGTGGTGTCACGGGGCGGCAAGGCTTTGCCGACGAAAACAGCCGACAACGTCTGTCGAGCGATTCGAGAGGCCTTGGCCGGTCACTTTGAAGTGGAAGAAATGCTAACGGTTGAGTTCAACCTGGATGAAGGATTAGAGCAAGTAGAGACGGAATTTTACGTCGATCCAGTCTTTCATTTGCCCGCCATCTTGATTGAAGCTGATAACCAGCCGGGGCTGTTTTACAAGGTGATGTATGCCATCTGGCAAGAAGATTTGCTAGTAGTCAATGCCAATTTGTTGGTTTGGCGGGGCCGCACTCGACTAATTTTGTACCTGCTGGGACCAAATGAGAGTCTCATTCCGGAGTATTTGGGTCATAAGATTGCAGAAGGGATGCGCTATCGTCTTTTGTCTGGTACCAGCTAACTCTGCCGGTTAACGATCGCCACACTGTGGCCTTCGCCGTCAGGATATGATGGATTTATGACTTATGCGAATGTCTTTGGTGTTCCCCATGCGTATCGCCTGACGGCACCGACGAAACCGCCATCAGCGTCGCTGGTGTTCGTGCACGGTTGGCTCTTGAGCCAATGCTACTGGCAACCGATCATCGAGCATCTGACGGCTGACTTTCAATGTTTGAGCTACGACTTGAGGGGCTTTGGTGCCTCCAACCAGACATTAGAGGCGCGATCGCGACAAACGTTTAACTCATCTCCGTCCTACAGCTTAGAAGCTTACGCCGAAGACTTGGGCGAGCTATTGGCCCAGTTAGAGCTGACAGCCCCAGTTTGGCTGGTAGGCCATTCTTTAGGCGGCAGCATTGCGTTGTGGGCCGCAAAATTATTTCCTCAGTACATTCAAGGCGTGATTTGCGTCAACGCCGGTGGCGGCGTCTACCTGCCCGATGAGTTCGCTCAGTTCCGTCAGGCTGGCAAGCAAATAGTTCGCTGGCGTCCCCCTTGGCTGCGGCATGTGCCTCTAGTGGATTGGGCTTTTACCCGCATGATGGTGCATCAGCCGCTCCCATTGACTTGGGGGAAACAACGAGTGTTGGATCTGCTCGCTGCACAGTCTGCTGCTGCATCGGGCGTGTTGCTGGAATCAACTACCGAGGCCGAAGTCCATCGGTTGCCACAAGTCGTAGCGAACCTGCGACAGCCTGCTTACTTCATTGCCGGGGCCAACGATACGGTAATGGAAGTCAAGTATGTGAACCATTTGGCAAGCTTCCATCCTTTATTTGAAGAGGATGACGGCAATGTCGAAATTTTGCCGGATTGTGGTCATATGGCCATGGTCGAGCAGCCAGAGGCGTTGACCCAGGCGATTCGAGCATTGATCACGATCACACCGGTATCATCACAGGTGCGTGACTCGGCGCTAAAATAGACTACTGGCTGGGTATCACCAATAGTTTCTAAAAAAATTGGCGCGATCGCCCAAAATTGCTTGACAGGGATGGGTTAAAAACTGCTAGATTATTTAAGCCTACTTGATGGGGTGTCGCCAAGCGGTAAGGCAGCGGGTTTTGGTCCCGCCATTCCTAGGTTCGAATCCTAGCACCCCAGTTTTATCTGAATATGGTTGGTCAACTGCAATCTGAAGCAAAGCAATCGCTGCTGACTACATTGGCTGAACATCAAGGGGATGCCAAAGCAGCGTTGGTGCAGCAAGCGATCGCTCTCCTGGTTGATCTCAGCGATGTTTCAGCACCCGCTTATGCGCCTGAACTCGCGGGCTGTTGGCGACTCCTCAGTGCACCAAATTTCCCAGACGGTCAGCTAACTGACCCTGGTGAGTGGCAATATACGCTAGGTCGCTTAGCCTTTGACATGTTTCGCCCGCAAGATCTGTCAGTGCAGCTTACTGACGTCTTTCAAGACATTCAGCCGCTGCCTGAGGAGGCAAAGCATACCCACAACATCGTGGTGCATTTTCAGACAGTGCAAGTAGGATTGCCCTCAGTGCGGGGCATTGTGCGCAATTTAGGCGTGTGTCAAACCGCTCACCCAACGGCTTTGCAGGTGCAGTTTACCGGTGGGGAGTTGGAGCCAGCATCAGATACCGATCTCTCCGCGTGGCAGCAAGTATTTCATTCGCCGCCCCAAACATCGGTAAATTTGCGAGATCGCCTTCAAAGGCTGGCCCTCAAGCTGATCTTTGGGCTGGGAGCGCCTCAGAAAGTTGATGCCCAAACGGGTCGGGCCGATTTTACGATGCCGAGATCGCCCAAAGGACGCCTCAATATTTTGTATCTCGACGACACGTTGCGCATCATGCAGAGCGAGAAAGAACAAACGCTCATGATCTGTGAGCGCGTGTGAACGTCGAGTCGGCACGCTCTCTTGAGCACCCCTGAAGTCGAGGGCTGCTACATCCAAACTGCCACGAGCAATCTGGGCACTCTAAACCCACTACCAACACGGGTCAGGGTGCCATGCTATCGAGAATCTGGAGTGCGGCGATCGTCGGCATTGACGCGATCAAAGTCGGCGTCGAGGTCGACTTGTCCGGGGGCTTGCCCACCATGGTCGTGGTGGGATTGCCAGATACCGCCGTGCAGGAATCGCGCGAACGCTGCCGCGCGGCCATCAAAAATTCAGGCTTTCCGTTCCCCATGCGGAAAATTGTGATTAACCTAACCCCAGCAGACCTGCGTAAAGAAGGCCCTAGCTTTGATTTACCCATCAGCGTTGGGGTGC
Organism: uncultured Halomicronema sp.; assembly: GCA_964522775.1. Lineage (GTDB taxonomy): Bacteria > Cyanobacteriota > Cyanobacteriia > Phormidesmidales > Phormidesmidaceae > Halomicronema. The sequence goes on along the minus strand of CAZFWL010000016.1, from coordinate 12,146 downwards.
TCGCCGCCACCGAGCAGGTCAAGCCCGATCTGCTAAATGATTTCCTCTTTTTAGGTGAGCTCTCGCTGGATGGCACGTTGCGGCCCGTGGCCGGGGTGTTGGCGATCGCTGCAGCTGCCAAATCATTGGGTATCAAAGGGGTTATCGTCCCGGCAGATAATGCTCGCGAGGCCGCCGTCGTCCCGGGTATTGAGGTCTATGGCTTCAAACATTTGACTGAGATGGCTGACTTTTTGAACCATCCTGAGCAGCATTTACCCTTTCAACTCGACGGTCAGGCGGAACTCGCCAACGCCCACAGCAATCAGCTCGATTTACGGGATGTCAAAGGCCAAGCTCAAGCCCGTCGCGCCCTCGAAATCGCTGCTGCGGGGGGACACAATCTGATATTCGTCGGACCACCCGGCAGCGGTAAAACCATGCTGGCCCGCCGCCTGCCCAGTATTTTGCCGCCCCTCTCGTTTGAAGAAGCGCTGGAAGTGACCCAGATCCATTCCGTTGCGGGACTGTTGAAAGAAAAGGGCAGCCTGGTCACCAGTCGCCCTTTTCGCAGTCCGCACCACTCAGCCTCGGGACCGTCGCTGGTGGGGGGCGGCAGCTTTCCGAAACCCGGCGAGATTTCGCTGGCCCATCGCGGCGTGCTGTTTTTGGATGAAATGACTGAGTTTAAGCGCGATGTGCTGGAATTTTTACGGCAGCCCTTAGAAGACGGGTTTGTGACGATTACCCGCACCCGTCAGTCGGTCGAGTTTCCGGCCCAGTTCACGCTAATTTCCAGCACCAATCCTTGTCCCTGTGGCTATTACGGCGATCCGGTGCAGCCCTGTACCTGTAGCCCTCGGAGTCGGGAACAGTACTGGGCACGGTTGTCAGGGCCACTGATGGACCGGATTGATTTGCAAGTGGTGGTGGGGCGACTGAAACCGGAGGAAATGACGCGCATCAGCGAAGGGGAGGCGTCGGAACAGGTGCGAGTTCGGGTGGAGCAGGCCCGCGATCGCGCCCACAGTAGGTTCCACTCAGAACCCGCGCTGCAATGTAATGCCGACATGCAGAGCCGCCATTTGCGTCACTGGTGTCCCCTCGATGAAACGACTCAGGGACTGCTGGAAAATGCGGTGCGTAAGCTAGGTCTGTCGGCGCGGGCAACTGATCGCATTCTCAAGGTCGCTCGCACCATTGCCGATCTCGATAATGCGGACAGTTTGCACGCACAACATGTTGCAGAAGCCATTCAATACCGAACTATTGATCGTATGCAGTAGATCGTTGCCACTACAGTATTGACGCGACAACCACGCTGGCTTTATGTCCGCATACAACTCCGCCCGCCATACCGAGAACACTTGAATGCGAGCGCGATCTTCAGTTCGTTCGTTGTTGTGGCCGTCATTTTCTCTGCGGAAGTGGTTTATTCGATTGTCGAACTGCATGTCAGCCATCAGTACAAATTGCTGAGAAACGGCCCAATCGAGTGCTGGATAGGCGACAAGTCTCACTGCGGTATATGGTTTTGGCCGTGGGAATGAAGAAGGAAGGGGCACCTAGGACGGCGAAGTCATTCCTGAGCTTGTTTCTAACGTGACGTTAGAGCCGCAACTGGCTCTACTCGACTGGAATTTCATCTTGAGCCGTATCACTGAAATATCTACTGTGAAAGGGCTTTGGCTTGTAAACATGCCCACAAAATCAGCCTTATGAAACAATGCAAAGTTGTGTCTTTGGCGGAATTTACACATGACAGCCTCAATTCGCGTTAATTACAAAATCAAAGTCAGGGCTAAGTTTGAAGAGAGGTATGCAGTCATAAGCTTGTCCAGAGTGCCATGTGTGGGTGAAAGAATAAAAATTAGGTTCAAAGATCCGAAGCGACAAGACTTCTACGTACGAGTTTATTCTGTATTACATCAAAATAAACTTCTGACAGGCGACGTCGATGCCACTATTTTTGGAGACGTAACGAACTAATCCTCTGTCCATCACAGCCAGGGGATGGACAGCTTGTGGCATACGATTGTGGTCGTGGGAGTGAGCGAGAATAGAGTTAATCATGAAAAACAGCAAATTTTAAAAACGTTTCGGGAATAGTTAGGAATGAACGCGGAGAAATACATAGAAGCATCAATCAGTACAAACGTACTGCAATTCAA
>CAZFWL010000016.1:8791-9971 GCA_964522775.1 uncultured Halomicronema sp. | reverse complement strand
GGACCTCACGCTTGCCGACATTGTTGGCCTTGAGTGCCCGAGACAGACTATATTCAGCACATTCATCAAGCACGAGTATTGACAAAATACTTAGACTTTAATATAATTTAGTGTTCTGGAAAAGCTTCCTCAAAATAAAGGAAAAGTGTTATTCTTGTAACACAAGCCTTTTCTTAGGGCGTCTAAACTACCAAATTAGTGCAATCAACAACCATCTCGTGGTTAGTGCTGCGGGGTAGGGGATTTTTATGAAGCGCAAGATTCCTTTGACTTTTAATGAGATTTCTGTTTTGAAGTCTTTCGGCGAATTGCCAGAAGCATCAATCCCGCGATTGGCTGTTGAGGCTAGGCTGACGCCTACTGAAATGCAGGAAACTATATCAAGGCTGAAAGCCAAAAACTTGGTTAAGACTTACCGTGGCCATTTTGCCAAGCTGACTAATTTAGGAAGTATGGCTCTTGAAAATTGGGAATTTGATCCGAGCGAGTCACCGCAAGCCCTTATGCCAAGGCCTGTTTCCGGAAATTATCAACCTCAGCCAGAAACTGAGGTAAAGAGAGAGTTCGGGAACTAAGATTACAATCGTTGCTCACTCAAGCTTAAAAAAGAGAGACATAGGATGTCTCTCTTTTTTTTGATGTAAAATTGCAGACCAAGAAGAACTTGTTAGTGCAACAGCAGGGAATTAACTGATTGTGTGGTGCTTCATTACTTTTTTGGTGGCTTGCTTTCTAACCTGGCTTGAAATAGACCAAACCCTTTATGTGCCTGAAGGAGTAAAGGAAAAAAGGTTTGTTAGAACGTGTATTTGGTTATTTATTGGGATTAATGGAGGATTTGCAATTGGCTTGTATTTCATGCTCATTAATAATCCCGCATTATCATCATATGAACCTGCCTGGAAGGCATTTGTGCTTGGACTTACGTATCCTGCGTTAGTCAGAATGAAATTCACTACGCTAAAAATAAATAACAAAGAAGTGTCTTTGGGACTAGATTTAGTGCATGAAAGCACTAAAAACTCTCTTTATAAGAGAATTAATCGTTTTGTCAGAGAAGCTGAGTATGATGAAATGCGGAGATATGCTGAAAGTGAAAGCTTCGATGTATTGTTGCGTCGAGCTATATTTATAATTGGTCGTGATAAAACAAAAAGCAACGCACAAAAAGAAAATGACA
>CAZFWL010000016.1:0-8752 GCA_964522775.1 uncultured Halomicronema sp. | reverse complement strand
AACGAAAAAAGAGTACTTGGCAGATTTTATTCTTTTTGGAAATAGGAGTTAGACAACTTGATCCATCCCGGAGTTCAGGTTGTCTTAAAATAGAAGTGGACTGCCCGGGAAAACGGTGGAAGTGCGAAACGCACAAACCTGGATTAACCAAAATCCACTGTCCGAGCCCTACATTCAGGAGCCCGCTGCTTATACCTTTGGGCCGGTGACCGTGCCCAGCGAGGTGTACTTTGTCCTTGGTGACAATCGCAATGCTGCCTTTGACAGCAGTCATTGGGGATTTTTGCCCCAAAGTAACTTAATTGGACAAGTGGAAACGTCAGATTAGTTTGCGCTGTGTGGTTGGGCTGAGTGAACAGCGGCCCTCGCAAACCAACCGCAAAACCATTCTCTAATGCGGCATTTTGGAGTCGGCTAGACGATCGCTCCAGCCCTTTGTAAGCAACCCTAACCAGAACTGAAGCTTTATGTCAGCTCGCAAGGTCATCCCCTCCTGACCACCTATGTTTGAAGCACCGCCGACTAGCCATAGAAATCACCAGCACGAACGATTGTCAGGTCTTAGATGAGTTGAAACGTCATGGTCACTGTTTATTTTGGAACCAACCGCAACCTCATTGCTAACGCAGAGGAGATTGATTTTGGCGATCGCTTTTCTGAAACTGACTTGGGAGACTTGCGGTTTGGCCAAGCGGAAGTGGTTGATGACACGCTAGATCGCAGCCGCATTCAGCTGCTACCAGACAACAAAACTGAAGGCTCAACCGCGCTGTTTCAAGACATTCAGCAGACGATGCGATCGCAGTCGCTCGATTCCATCATTCTTATTCACGGCTTTAATGTGACGTTTCAAGCGGCATTAGTCGGGGCGGCCAATCTCAAAACGCGGCTGGCTGAACTGTCCGACAACCAATACACCCCCAATGTATTTGTGTTTTCCTGGCCCTCCAATGGCGAACTGTTTGAGTACAAGGACGATCGCCACGACGCGAAAACATCAGGCTATGCCTTTGCAAGGGGCCTAGAAAAACTGACGCAGTTTTTGCGTGATCCGCAGTCGAGTGAGCCCTGTCAACAACGGGTCAACTTGGTTGCGCACAGCATGGGAAATTACGTCTTGCGCCACGCCCTGCAAGAAACTCAAAAAATCAGTGGAGATCGCACCTTGCCCCGATTGTTTGACAACATCGTCTTGACCGCGGCTGACGAAGATAACGATGCGTTTGAACACGACTACAAATTTGCCCGACTGCCAGAACTCAGTAAGCAAGTGACCGTTTATTTCAACACTGAAGATCAAGCGCTGACCGTGAGTGACGTGACTAAAGGCAACCCGGATCGGTTAGGTCAAAGTGGACCTCGCTATCCACGGCAACTGCCCTACAAGGTAGTCGTAGTGGATGTGAGTGACCTGGTTTCGATCTTGAAAGAGCATTCCTACCACGTCACCAATGATCATGTCGTACGGGATTTGATTGCTGTCTTGCGAGGTCAAAGTCCTGATGCCTTTACCGCACGGCGTTATATTGAGCACGCCAATAAGTTCAAGTTGGGCCGATAACGGACCGACCTAGGCTGGGTGGACGAACACGACCATGGGCTTTGATTTGTATTGTGGCGATCGCCAAGCCGCGATCGCGCCGTTTGAAGAATTCATCTTCAGCCTTGTGGATGGCGACGACCGATTTCCTTATCTGAACGAGCTCTGGCGGCAGTATTACTCAGATCCAACCATCTCACCTGATATGGCCAATGCCTTGGTACATGAGCTCCTACTGTTGAAAGAAACGCTCGACTCAGCCACTTGGGCACAGGCTCAGTTAGTGGGCGATCGCCTGCTGTCATTTTTCAGTGCCGCCTATCGTGAGCAGCAGACCATCCGTTGCATCAGCGACTAATCAATCACTTCACGACCGAGAACAACCGTCATAGGCCGCGGGACATTTACAAACAAATGAGGAAAGCTACTGTCAAAAAAGCGAAAGTCAAAACAGCGGAATCGCGAAACAAATTTCGAACCAGCGGGTACAGCGTCAGGGGATAAGCCACAACTGAGGTGCGTTTCATAATGCCTCCTCTCCGAATGCGTAACGCATGGAGTAATGGAATTCCGAGCAAAATCAAGTGATCATCGATCAACCATCCAATTCCAATACCCTTCAACACTGAGCTGGTGTAGCGGAGGTGAGCTACATTGAAGCGGTCAAATCTAGCCTAGCGTTGAAGGCTGATGTAAGGCTGACGACTTGATCTTAGAGGGATGGGGGACAAGGCCTACTGACCGTGAAACAGTATTCACTAGGCGTCGCCAAACGAGATAAAACGTGGCAAATGTTTATCTCCAGCTGACTTTTCTCATAAAGTTTTTGCCCAGTATGAACTTGTCAGGTCTTGGGAATATTGCCAATTAACGCTGCTGATTGGAACTCACCGCTATAATCACACTCGCCTAAAAGTTATCGCCCAGGCATCACCTACCAAGTAGCTAAAGCTTTATGGAACAAGACCTATAGCGATATCGCCTCGAGCGAAATAGAGTGATGGCCTAGTTCGACGACTCAGGTGTAAGACGTTCGGCACTTCATATTACTGGCGAGGGAAGTCACAAAATGGGCCTTTCGATGCGCCTCAGAAGCATTATCCCCAACGCAAAAGTTAACCCAAGGGCGAGCCGATACTTTCACTGCATCGGTCGAAATCATTCCAGAGACTGCGATTCTCCGTCACTCAGTACACCCGCCGGTTGGCGCGAAGTCTCTGTCGCATTTGCAGGCTCAGACTGAGACACAGCTACATCGTCATTGGCTGGGGTGACATGGCCATTTGAATCAGCCGTCGCCACAGTTTCGGCAGTGGTTTCCTCAGACTCGTCGGATGCTTGCGTTTTCTTGGAAAATCCCCAAGCAAACACACCAGCAATGAGGAGAATCATGAGCCACTGGGGCGGTACCCAATTGTCATTGGCGACGCGCAGCAGCAACCGCATACCCACAAATGCGACGGTAATAAATCCGGCATCCTCTAGATATTCGTATTCATCAAGCCAGCGAATAAAGAGTTGCGCCATGAAACGCAGGGTCAGAATACCGATGCTGCCCCCAAGCAACACAACCCAAACATCGCGTGACAGAGCGATCGCGGTCGTCACGCTGTCCAAAGAAAAGGCCAAATCCGTTAAGGCAATTGTCGGAACCGCTTGCCAGACAGAGGCAAAGCGCGGTCCATGATGATGATGTTGTGCGTCTTCTGCCGACGTGAAATGTTGATAGACCAGCCACAGTAAGTAAACTGCACCGGCCACTTCAAACTGCCAAAAGCGCAGCACCCAAGACGCGGTCAAAATTAGCAACATGCGGAGGACAAATGCGGCTACTAAGCCGACATTTAAGGCACGCTGCTGCTGTTTTTCAGACTCTAGCCCCTGAGCGATCGCGGCTAGAGCGATCGCGTTATCCGCGGACAACACGGCTTCTAGCGCAATCAATACCGGCAGCAACAAGAGGGTATCAACGCCAAAATTAGTAGATATATCGAGTAAACGATCCAGCATTCTTAAATAAATAATAGAGAGGGGCAAGCCTGAGGCCAAAATTGCTGCCGGGGCAATTGAGAGACGCAATCACTGATTCCCGCTGTCAACCATTGGGGATCAAGTCTGAATGCGGCCTTTATCAGCATAAAACATCTGATGATCGGGCGTGGCAGATCAGCGGCAAACACTACTCGGCAGCGATCGCTTAGCTGGCTGGTGTAAAGCATCAGGAATTGCCGATTTAGGGTCGAAGACTGTGGTGAGTGAGCAGCGTCGTTCATCCCACCCAAACTGTGAAGGATGCGGCATGATAGCTCTTTAGGACAAACACATCCGGTCGCAATAGAACTGGGTGACCGAACGGTTGAACACGGTTGAATGAGAGCTCTGGGGTAGTGCGCCGGTTGTCAGTAGCGGAACTCCAAATTGGCGATAGCAATGCGTAGGAAAGTCATAGTTGATGACTGAGCGGTGGCTAAACGAACGATATCAGGTGCTACGGCCCCTGGGACAAGGGGGCTTTGCCCAAACCTACCTGGCGACCGATGAGCAGCGATCTCAGGTGCACTGCGTGATCAAGCATTTGATGCCGCCCGACACTTCGCCCCAATTTTTGGCCACCGCAAGACGGCTCTTTCAATCAGAGGTGAAGGTAATGCGGCGGCTGGGCAAGCATCCGGCGATTCCCACCTTGTTGGATGCCTTTGAGATCGAAGGCGAATTTTATTTGGTGCAGGAGTTTGTGGATGGCGATGCGCTGAGTGACTTGTTCACTGAGTCATGGCACTTCGATGAAACCGAAGCTGTGCAGTTGTTAACGGCAGTGTTGGAAATTTTGGTGTTCATTCATCAAGAACAAGTCGTACACCGCGATATCAAACCCAGCAATTTGATGCGCCGCCGCGCCGATGGTCAGTACGTCCTGATTGATTTCGGCGCGGTGAAGGAAATCACCACCGAGTTAGGTACGACAAATAGCGAGCAATTTACCGTCAGCATTGGCACGCAAGGCTATGCGGCACCAGAGCAAATGGCCGGACGGCCCCGCTACAGTAGCGATTTGTACGCCCTGGGTATGACCGTCATTCGCGGTCTGACGGGGCGATCGCCCACCGAATTACCCGAAAATCCGGTTACTGGTGAACTGCAGTGGACCCCCAACGCCCCCGCTGTCCATAACGGCTTAAGGGTGTTCTTAAACCGATTAACCCACGTCTCGATTTATCAGCGTTATGCCTCAGCAACAGCGGCCCTAGAAGATTTGGCCCATTACCAAACGCTAGCGGCCCCATCGGCAACGGCACTGGCACCAACGGATCTGGCACCGCCCGATTCAGCGAATATCAGGGGAGCGCTGCGGCTGGCGAGGCAGGCGATCGCCGGGATGATGATAATGGCGATCGTTTTGGTCATCCGGCAGTTAGGGGGATGGGTCCCCATTGAGCTGTGGCTGCATGACGAATGGGTGCAACGCCAACCAAGCCCCGCGGTCGATGATCGCCTCTTAGTGGTCGAAATTACCGAAGCGGATTTGACACGCCTGCAACAGCCAACGCCCAGTGACGCCGTGTTGGCCGAACTCATCAACACGCTACAAAACCATGAGCCTCAGGTAATTGGGCTAGATCTATATCGCGACATTCCTCAAGGCACTGGCCATGATCAGTTGCTCACGGCCCTCGCCGCAGACAACGTGGTCGCCATTCGGCAGTTGGGCACGAGCCCCTCAGAGGGCATTCCGGCTCCACGCGGTGTGCCTCCTGACCGAGTGGGATTTAATGATTTTCCGGTCGATACTGACGGAGTAGTGCGCCGCAGCCTGATTTACGCGACCGCGGACGATCGCCCCGACACTGAGATCTTTTATTCACTGGCTTTACGCCTGGCTCTCGCCTATTTAGAACCTCGTGGCATTGTGCCTCGAGCCAGTAACAGCAACCCTGACGATTTGGCGCTCAATGAGGTCACCTTTGTGCCGCTCCAAACGCATTTTGGCGGGTATCGACATCTGGATGACGCTGGCTACCAAATCATGCTGCAATATCGCGGTGACCAAGGCACAATTCCCACAGTGACGATTAGCGAGATTCTGGAAGGGCAGTTCCAGGCAGAAATGATTCGCGATCGCATTATCCTCATCGGCACCACCGCAGCTTCCGCCAAAGACTTTTTTCTAACTCCCTACAGTGCCGCAGCTGAAGAAGATTTCTTGATGTCTGGCGTGATGCTACATGCCCACGCGACGAGCCAAATTTTGTCGGCAGCCCTCGATGCACAACCTTTGCCATGGGCCGTTCCGGAGGTGGTTGAACTGGTATGGATCATGGTCGGAGCGACCAGCGGGGTACTATTGGGGCGTCAGGGTAAACGTCTACGAGTCTTAGGACTGGGGTTAGTGGCTGGCGGTGTCGTCTTCATTAGCGTGCCCGCAGCCGTTGCGACTCAGGCGGGGTGGCTGCCAGTGGTGCCCGCATTCATGGCTTTTGCCGGTAGCGCGATCGCGGCAGCACTGATTCAAAACTACAGCCCAGAAAAGCGATCGTTAGCTGACTTCCCGGCTGACACCTGGCGCTTAGGAAACTAACCTCACTTGATACGTCCACCGTTGGCACGACGGTGAGTCTTGAGGCATGCTTAAAGTCAATTGATCCATGAGTCACAAGATGGCCTCCGAAATTTACGCCGTCGCTAATTTTGGCACCATTCGCTTGTACGTCGGTCAAGTGAAACATCTCAAGACCCGCTGGCCCAAAATGCTAGAGCAGCTAGAGCAAGGACGATTTCCTGAGCCCACGATTCAATCGGAGTGGGCAAAGCACAAGGGCGAAAGGCGCTTCACCTTTCACACACCGAAAGAAATCAAAACCGATAGCCAGTTGCGGGGACGCAAGCTCTTTGCCAGAGATGCGGAAAAAGCACAGCAAGAGTAAACCGGTTGCCATCAGCAATTTTTTAAAGTCAAAGATCAGCTTGAGGACTACGTGATTTCCGGGCATCGCTAAGATTAAGCAAATTCAGATGATGTGGGCCTCATGCTCGCACCAGCGGTATCGTAAATGTGGTGATTGGTTGCGCATTATGGAATCTACACAAGCTTCGGTTCTATTTCATCTGGCCTTCCCCGTTGCCGATATCCCGACGACCAAGGCGTTTTATGTCGAGGGGCTAGGTTGTGAAGCGGGACGCGAATCTGCCAACTCCATCATTTTGAATCTCTACAATCACCAGATTGTGGCCCATACCACTGATGATCTGCAGCCCCAGAGAGGCATCTATCCTCGCCATTTTGGTTTGGTGTTTTTAGCCGAAAGTGACTTTGACACTTTGTTGAACCGAGCTTTTGAAAAAGGACTCAAATTATTTCAGCAGCCTAAGCGTCGTTTTTCCGGCTCACCGTTAGAACATCGCACCTTCTTCTTAGAAGACCCGTTCTACAATCTGTTGGAATTTAAGTATTACTGCAATCCCCAGGCGATTTTTGGCGAAGTCGCCCATAGTCAAGTTGGGGAAACGCATCAGTGACGAGGGTTCTGGAATTTCAGGACGACACCACGCGGCGGAGAAGGCCATCATCCAATTATTGAGCGACAGCTTCAAGATTCGGCTAAGCCAAGCGACAAGGGGTTGATCTACGTGGCTGATAGTCAGCGATTCATTCTGCCGACAGAGGGATGTTGCCAGGAGCTGTAGCTCTAACGGTTGAGTGTGGTGAATTTGCGCGCTTGCTGTGCTTAGCTACCGAAAGTTTCAATCTGCTCTAGTACGCTTGAGGCGTTGAGTATGCCTGTGAGGGTAAATTGAGCTAAACACAATCAGGTAGCTCACTGGCTGCTGACCGCATTGACCAATGTGCAATTGACATGCGCTGCTTAGATATTTTCTCAATTCAGAATCACTATTAATTACTTGTAAAAATTTCATGAGTGAGTCACTGCAAACTGTCTTTGGTGCGCCTTTTCAGGCTGACATTTTGATCGTCGATGACAAGGTTGACAACATTTTGCTCCTTGCCGAAATCCTAGAGACTAATGGATATAGCGTTCGTAAAGCCGTTGATGCGGCAATGGCCGCGACGGCGGTGCAAGCGCTACTGCCTGACATAATTTTGCTGGACATCAATATGCCCGAGATCGATGGCTACATGTTTTGTCAGCAGCTGAAAGCAGATGCCACTACAGCAGAGATTCCGGTAATTTTTCTGAGTGCCTTAAGCGATGCGTTCGACAAAGTCAGAGCGTTTGAGGTAGGCGGCGTTGATTACATTGCCAAACCTTTTCAGATGGCTGAGGTATTGGTGCGAGTGCGTAGCCAAGTGCTTGCCCGGCAGAGCTTATTGAAGATGCAGCAATTGGTGAAGGAACGCACCAAAGCCTTAGAGATTGCCAATATGCAACTCATGCAGGCAGCGCACCATGACAGCTTGACCGGACTAGCGAATCGCGACCTGTTGATGGTGTCACTGCAGCGCTTACTTGAAGGCGTACAAACGGATCCTCAATATCAGTTCGCTGTACTGTTTTGCGATTGCGATCGCTTCCAGCAAGTCAACGCTGCCTACGGTCACTTTGCTGGCGACCATTTGCTCTTGCAAATTGCCGAACGTCTCAGTCACAACATCGATTCCGACGATGTCTTAGCCCGGTTTGGCGGTGATGAATTTGTGGTCGTCTTATCGCAGATCGAGTCTGCGACTCAGGTCATTCATCAGGTAGAAGCGCTACTTGCCGCGATGCAGCCCAAGTTTAAGTTGACGCAGGAAGAGGTCTCGTTAAATCTCAGTATCGGCGTAGTCTTAAGTGACCCCCAGCGCCACCAAACGCCGGAACAAATTTTGCATGATGCCGATCGAGCCATGTACAGTGCCAAAGCCAGCAGCGATCAAGGCTACAGCGTTTATGCTTCGCTGAGCGAACCAGACTATTGAGACCCAATACACTCTGGTCACTCAGATAAGGCTGTATAGCGCGGTAGCACTCGCACAGCAGGCAGATATCCCCTCAATCGACCTCAATCGAAGCAAAGGGACTCTTGCTGATGCGCCTTCTCTCAGAAATCCTCCGGTGAGGGACGCCGTCCTTTCCTATACTGGTAGGTTGTTATTGCATCCGCTAGTTCAAGCGCAACCTGAGGCCAGTTATGTCGCTGATTCGCGAGTTACACCGTCAACTCACGCAAAAAGAACGCTCTGCCGTCGAAATAACGCAGTCCTACTTAGACCGC
>CAZFWL010000015.1:3938-15412 GCA_964522775.1 uncultured Halomicronema sp. | reverse complement strand
CTAGGAATTGATTTAGGGCCAATGGTTCGCAAACGCTTTGCGGATGGTGAACTGTATGTGCAGATTCAAGAATCAATTCGGGGATGTGATGTTTATCTGGTGCAGCCAACCTGCTATCCGGTAAACGACCATTTAATGGAATTGTTGATTATGGTTGATGCTTGCCGTCGAGCATCAGCCCGACAAATTACAGCAGTCATTCCTTATTACGGTTATGCTCGCGCTGATCGCAAAACTGCTGGTCGAGAATCAATTACGGCCAAGTTGGTAGCTAATTTAATTACTAAGGCGGGTGCAAGTCGAGTGCTTGCGATGGACCTGCACTCCGCTCAGATTCAAGGATACTTCGACATTCCTTGTGATCATGTTTATGGCTCCCCCACCATTATTGACTACATTGCTAGTAAGCAAATTGATGACTTAGTTGTGGTCTCACCTGATGTGGGTGGTGTAGCGCGAGCTCGGGCTTTTGCGAAAAAGCTCAATGACGCGCCTCTGGCGATTATTGATAAGCGCCGCCAAGCACATAATGTGGCTGAGGTGATGAACCTTATCGGTGATGTGAAGGGTAAAACGGCTGTGCTAGTGGATGACATGATCGACACTGCTGGCACGATTTGCGAGGGCGGTCGATTGCTACGTCGTGAGGGTGCTGAGCAGGTTTACGCTTGTGCGACTCATGCAGTCTTTTCGCCACCTGCTTCAGAACGATTAGCTAGCGGCATCTTTGAAGAGGTGATTGTAACTAATACAATTCCCTTGCCGGATGAACGCAAATTTGCACAACTGACGACGTTGTCTGTTGCCAGCCTCCTTGGCGAAGCGATCTGGCGAATTCATGAAGAGAGTTCGGTGAGCAGTATGTTCCGTTGATGCTTCACGCATTTACTCCACAACTTGAGTCGGTAGTGTTTTAGACATTGCCGACTTTTTTATGGTGTCTAAATGCTGGATCGGGAAAATCGAGCAGCCAAGCCCGTGGATGAATTCACAAAAAAACTCGGCTCAAAGCTATGCTCTGAGCCGAGTTCTGTGAAGTAAAAATGGCTGCGTTGCTTAGAAGCACAACCAAAGATACTGCGCTAACTTACGCCTTACGGGAGTAGTACTCAACCACCAGTAGTTCGTTGACGTTGAGTGCGATCCACTCGCGATCAATGACGCCGTTAACTTTAGCTGCCAGCTTGTCTTTATCGAGTTCTAAGTGAGTTGGGACGTTTGCCAAGCCGGGAAATTCTAGGTTGGCAGTAACCATCTTTTTCGAGGCGTCGCGATCGCGCACGGCAATCACATCTCCAGGACGACACTGATAACTCGCAATATCAAGTACCCGACCATTGACGGTAATGTGTCCGTGATTCACCACCTGACGAGCCGCTGGAATTGTCGGTGCAAACCCCAGTCGGAAGATTGTGTTGTCGAGGCGCATTTCTAGCAGCTGCAAGATTACCAAACCAGTCGAGCCACCAGCACGCCGTGCCTTCTTCACGTAGCGAATCAATTGCTTCTCGCTTACGCCATAGTTGAAACGCAATTTTTGCTTTTCTTCTAGACGAATAGCGTATTCAGTTTTTTTCTTCCGCCCTTGACCATGTTGCCCAGGGGGATACGCCTTGCGAGGCGCTTTACGAGACAGCCCTGGGAGCTCGCCGAGACGACGAACAACTCTGAGGCGCGGACCTCTATAACGAGACATGCAAATTTCTCCAATGCTTAGATGTCATTTAGTTGCCACCCCCGCATCTAGGGATTGCGTATCAATAACCAAGAGGTGGTGGCGACACTCTTAGTCAGAAAAGGAGCGGCGATGCTACCAGCTAGATTTCACTACGCCTGGTAGGAGACCCTGGTGAGCCATTTCGCGTAGCTGGTTACGACACAGCCCGAAGTCACGATAATAGCCCCGAGGCCGACCTGTTTTCCAGCAGCGATTGCGAAGACGAGTGCGAGAACTTGCCCGAGGCAACTGCTGAATTTTGCGATGAACCGCAAATTTAGCCCCAGGGCCTTCAGCTTTTTCGAACTCTTCCATCAACGCTGCCCGCTTTTCAGCGTATTTCGCAACGAGTTTTTCGCGTTTGCGCTCGCGCGCAACCATGCCTTTTTTAGCCATGTAGTTTTTGTGGTTTGGTAATTTTCAACACAGTCTATAATTCTAGCCCAGCCGCGCTCTCTACGTAAAGGCAAATTTTGCTTGGAGAGACTACTATGCGACTTATTCCTCTAGTTGATCGCGGTAATAACTTTGCAACAGGCTTTCGAGTCGTTCTTCTGGGGTGCAGTCGAGCAGGCCGTCTAAGATGTCGACGAGTCGCGCCGCTGTTTCACCCAGGGTCGGACTGAGTGCCCAAACGTCTTGTACCCAATCTTCGGCGGTGCCGTCAGTAAAAACGAGGCGTTCTAGGAGTTGTTTGGTTTCGTCTGAGGATAGGGGCATGGAGAAGGAGTGGAGTGTGCAAGGGTATGAAAGGTATTGGGCTCGTGTCGAGACGGTTAAGAATTGCGATTGATAAACTGATGAATTTGCTGGACAGCAGTTTCTAGCACGGCTGGAGGTTGGACGAGCGCAATGCGGACATAACCTTCACCGTGTTTGCCAAAGCCGCGACCGGGGGCCAGAGCGACACCAGTAGCTTCAACGAGTTGAACACAAAAGTCGATAGAGTTTTGGGCCCAAGGTTCTGGCAGCCTGACCCACAGGTATTGGGTCGCATCGGGCTTGGAAATGTGCCAGCCAACTTTTCCCATGGCCTCGACGAAGGCGTCGCGTCGTTGGCGAAAGGTATTGACTGTTTGCTGAACACCATCTTGGGTTCCAGAGAGGGCTGCGATCGCCCCTCGCACGATGCCAGGATACTGGTTGAAATCAACGACGGCTTTAACCTGTCGCAGGGCTTTGATGAGCTCAGCATTGCCGATCGCATAGCCGACCCGAAACCCACCCATGTTGTAAGACTTAGACATCGAGTAAAACTCAATTGAGACGGTTTTGTCGCGATCGGCCTGTAAAACTGACGGCGCAGGTTCTCCCGTGTAGGTGACATCGCCGTAGGGAAAGTCATGGACCAACGCCAGATCATGAGTCTGGCAAAACGTGACGGCTTCTTGCCAAAACTCCAGCGAGGCGTAGCCAGTAGTGGGATTGTGGGGATAACTCAACACCATCATGCGGGCTTGGGCCAAGACGGCAGGTGGGATTTCGGCAAACTTAGGTAAGAAGCCGTTCTCTGCTAAGAGGGGCATGGTGTAGAACTGGCCACTGGCAAGGTGAACGCCACCAGCGTGAGAGGGGTAACCCGGATCTGTCAGTAAGGCAAAATCGCCGGGATTCAACAGCGCGAGGGGTAGGTGAGCCGTACCTTCTTGGGAACCGATCAGCAGTAAAACTTCAGTTTCTGGATCGACCGGAACGCCAAACTTATAGGTGTACCACTCGGCTACGGTTTGACGAAAAGGCAGGGTGCTCTGAAAGAGGGAATAGCCGTGGGTGGTGGTGTCATAGAGGGCCTCGGCAATGGTATCGAGTACGGCAGGAGCCGTTGGTAGGTCAGAGGAGCCAAGGGATAAATCGATGATCGTTTGTCCCGTCTGACGAGCTTTGGCTTTGGCTCGATCCATATCGGCAAAAACGTTGGTTTGCAAAGGCGTGAGGCGATCGGCAAATTGCATGGGACTGACCACGTAACAGCGGCAGTATCCACCTTATCGCAGGTTTTGAAATGTTTGAGATCAGCCGCTGGCTTAGTTGAGAGGATCTGATGTGACCAGCTACCAGTCAGCAGGCTTGGGGATGAGCTAGAGACGGATCTGATAACAAAACACCGTGGCGCGATCGCGCCACGGTGTTTCAAGAATTCCATCAGGAGTAGCAGAACTTTAGAGGTTGTCGAGCTGGGTTTTCAACTCTTCTAACTCAGCATCGACAGCTGCATCTTGCGGAGCGGCAACAGGCTCATCAGCAGCGGGCAACTGACCCTGATCGGTCGAGCCACCGGAAAGCTGAGCTTTCATGGCAGCTAGTTCGGCGTCAACATCCCCCCCTGCCTCGAGCGCGGCGAATTGACTCTCTAAATCAGAACCTGCTAGCTCTTGGGCGGCTTGAGATTTGGCTTCCATCATCAGTACTTTTTCTTCCATGCGCTCAAAAGCACCCATGGCGCTACTGGTATTCATGGAGGTCATAGTGCTTTGCAGCTGCTCGTTCGCCTTAGCCGCGCTGACCCGAGCTTTGAGCATATCTTTCTTCGTCTTAGCCTCAGAAATCTTGCTTTCAAGGCCGATCAGATTTTTCTTGAGTTGTTCGACCTGGGTAGCTTGGGTGTCAAGCTGAGTTTTTAGCGCAGTGGCAGTTTCAGCTTGTGTCTTTTTGCGAGTCAACGCTTCTCGAGCCAGGTTTTCATCGCCCTTTTGTAAGGCGAGTTGGGCGCGCTGCTGCCACGTATTGGCCTCTGATTGAGCCCGCTCGTACTGCTGCTGCACTCGCTTTTGGGAGGCGATCGCCTTAGCCACTGCCTGCCGCATTTGCACCAGGTCTTCCTGCATATCAATGATGGCTTGATCCAAGATCTTTTCCGGATCTTCCGCACTACTGACGGCGGCGTTTAGATTAGAGCGAACGACGCGGCTGACTCGGTCAAACAACCCCATGATTCTGTAGTTCCTTCTAAATTTGTTGTATTTAGGGGAGACATCTCCCCACCAGTGTCGTAGCCTGTGACCTTATTCTTCGGATTACCGCCTGACTCGTCAGGAGAATCGAGCTCTCGGCTAGACCACTGAAGATTGGCAACAGGGCGGTTGCCTGCTCTAGTCTTAACACATGACTCCGATGCCTGAGACATTCTGCAAATTGCTTTAAGACCCGTGATTGTGAACGAGAGCCACACAAGTCGCAATTACCCTTCTAGAAACACGAATTGCTTCCACAGACTCAAGCGGAGTCGGCAGTCTGCCAAGACTCGGCCAATTGCGTTAACTGTTGGTTAAAATCGGCGATCATGCGTCCTTCGTTTACCTTTAGGGTATGGAATTGCTGAGCAACGGCGTTAATGAGCGCTTGGGTATCGGCTGCAGAGTAGACAATGTCGGGTGCGCCAATACTGAAACGGCGATCAATGGATGTACGGTACGAGTCAATTTTGAGGAGTTCCGTACGCAGATTATCCAGCATGATTGAGACCTTAAAGCGGTTGCTAGTGAGACTCTCAAGCTTGCTTTGCCTCAAAGTGTAAATCTGCTGATAAATCGCTAGTTCCTGCTGATAACAATGCTGCCGATTGCGATCAAATCGGAGTTCGTAAGGCGTTGGCGGTTGAAGAGGATAATCGCTGCTCTCGTAGAATTGCACCCACTGCTGATTAGCTTCGATTTTCTGTTGCAGTGTTTTCAGCGCTTGAGTATCGTCTGCAATGAGATGCTCTTGCGCTTTTAAATAACTCCAAACTTCATCTAGAAGCCTTTCCAAGGGTTCAATAGAAGGCAAATCTGTACCCAGAAAGTAGATGCGACTGGGTGGGGCTGTCGCTTCTGCATTTTGAGACTGGCTATTAGCCTCAGCGTCGAGAGAATGATGCGGGGGAGAATTTGGCGTTGGTAATCTTTGCGAAGATGGATCAACCAGCTCATGGATGCATGTTTGCAACTGCGCCAGAAACTCTTTGAACTCTCTCCAGAGCCACGCCAGTGGATTTGACATGAGACTTAACCAACAGCAAATCAAGTCTTCTCAAGATAATGGAGTTCTTAAACGGAATCTGTATGGGGATTGCCTCAATGGTCTATTTCCCTGACCTAATCACCAGTCACGTCTGTCAAATCCTGCGCTTCCCATTTCAGGATGGAAGCGTCTACGCCTTGTTCTTGCTTGCGTTTAGAGTCGGCTTCGAACCACTGGATGATTTGTTGTGGAGTCAGGTCTTCGATGGGGGTGCCTGAATCTTTGGCGATCGCCTTCAGCAGCTTACTAGTAGAAATAGTCAGCCGCGTGAGGAACTTTTCGGGCGAGGTGAGCAGGGCAGCATCAACTTTAGCGGATTCTTCGGGCGTGAGGAACTGGACAGATTGGTCAAGCATCTTAAATAAATCAGTGGCAGGGCGATCAGGCTTCAATCACTCAGTGAGCGCAGAGTCTGAGGCTGCTCACTGAGTCGACATATAAGCCCAGGATACAAAGAATTGCAGAGTAACTGACCCTATCCAGAAAATTTGACATGGCCTAAGCGATATTAACTGGCAAGAAGATGGCCTTAACTAATAATGTGAATATCTGGTGATTCTGAGGTGAGTATTGCCACATCAGTTTGCAGCGATTTATCGGGGACGAGGAGGTTGTCCACCTTGCCTGATGAAAGCCTCGTAATGACGGCTTAAATACTGTCGCATTCGCTTCAAAGCAGAACATCTGTTTGCAGCTCAAAGGTAGAGGCTATTCTCAGGTGCAAAAGCTCCATTGCCAACGAATTGAAATGCGATAATTTCTCAAAACCTGTTTGCGCAATTGGTGAGGCCCGGTCTCCATCACCTCTGGTCGCGTCCTTTTGCAGGAAAGTCCTAGGTATTATTCAGTGACCTAGACGACACACGTTCTTTGTATGCAGCCTGCGACTCGGTATCAAAGACACGATCCTGAGCAGGCAAGCCAAAAGCTGAAGCATCATTTGTTTTATCTGTTATTTGCTCAGACTATATCCCTTCCAGACACTGGTTGATTCTGGCAGAGGCATACTCTGCGCTAAGGCTCACAGCGCAGAAATCATTGCAACAGAAAACGTAACGCTAATAAGTTGGATATTCGCCGCCTGTGTAATACAAACTCTTTACCAATCAGCTCGGTGCTCGCGCTCTATATTCTGCAACCCATTTATAACGCATCAACACTGGTACCAAGGGGCTTTTTTTTCAACTACCTACTCATTGCTTCTTGCCAAAAGTGCATCTTAGTTATCATCACAAACCAAGCTTTAATCAAGCTTCTAAAAATTATGAAGAAACAATATTTATTTATAGATGGCCAGATAACTGCACTCATGCAAGCCATAATTCAACTACGTACATGTCCACAAAGTTATCTGACTTCAATTTTCAATCAGCGATCGCCTATATCTCAATGAACAGTTTCAGCTATCCTTTAAGAAAAGGCAAAGCATCAATAAAACATTTAATTAATCTACTTAAATGGCATTCCAGAGATAGAAGATTTGATCCACCTCCAGAACTAGTCAAGGTTCTAAACGATCTTGACGCAGACAAGGTACTTCACAGTTCGACCACTTTATTTAAACACTTGGTCGGAACTTACCGCTTGCTAAAGCAGTGGAATATTTCTGAAGAAGTTTGCATTGCAGGCTTATTTCATAGCGTTTACGGGACACAGACCTTCAAAGGTTTTTTGATCAGTCCTTTGCAAAGGGAAAAGCTTAAGGCCGTTATTCCAGATTATTCTGAAGAGTTAGTTTACTATTTTTATATTCAAGACAAGAAACGGCTTTTTGAAAGCCTTAAAAGTGACAGAAAAATCGTCTTAAAGAATCGTCTAAATGGACACGAAATTCCTTTATCAAATCAAAAATTTGAGGATTTGTTGAAGACTAGATTTGCCGACTATATTGAGCAGATGTCTCGCATGAAATTTAGTGGTAATTTCATTCAGCAAAAACTGATGCAATCACAAGCCCTTATTAATCCTCAAGAATATAAAGCAATTTCGAGTGCCTTACTAGCAAAGAATTAGTATTCTGAAAACTCATGATCTAACTAAAGCTATGTGGCAAGACTTTGACGCTCACTCATTGAATAGAGAAAATGTTTTCAAGCTCTTAAATAATAGTATTCCATTTATTCGCATTCCTGATTTTGGGACAGCCGCAGAAGCCAGTGAAATGGCCGACAGATTTCTGGCTTTTGCAGTACGCTCAAACTCTATCAAGAGCGTAACTCGGCTAGGAATTAGTCAGTACGAACAAGGCACAGTTGGTAGTAAAGATAATTACTTTGGGCTGGTTGAAGAAGCCTGTTCAAATCTAGAAAAAGCCTGCGAGACTACTTTTAATCCAGTCTCTAAAATGATGTTCTTGCTGAGACAGCATTTTAACGATGTTGCGCTCTTAGAAGAAGCTGGATATGGCCACTACTTTGCTGGAGTGGCTAAATTGCGAACCGGAAAAACTCCAATTCATAGTGACTTCCCATTGCTTGGAGCAACCGATTGGGCGATTGCGGACATGATCGCTCAGCTATCCTGGAATTTCTATTTGCGCCTGCCTGAAGCTGGGGGGGAGCTTAGAATATGGGATAAATTATGGGTGCCTGAAGACGACCAGTTCCTGGTAAATCAAACTTATTATCATGATGATGAAGTCGTATCAGGCATCCCCTATATACAAATTCGGCCACGTTTAGGCGAAGCGATCATCTTTAACTCTCGAAACTATCATACTGTTTTACCCACTAATAATCGGGTTGCAATCGGCTCATGGATATCTCTGATGCCCAATGAAACCCTTCGATTATGGTCATGAAAAGTGAAGATCAAAATCATTCCTCCTCAACTTCAAAATGCTTACTTAGATGAAATTTCAAGCTTGAGAGTACTGGTCTGGAAGCATCAAATCGAAACGACTGCATTTTCAGATAAAAAGTGGTTGGATAAGCATGATTTCCACGCCCATCATTGGGTGGTCTTAAATGAGGAAAATAGCTTAGTGGCCGCAGCGCGCTTGAGTGTTCACTACACAGTATCTGATCTTCCAGATCATGAAGAAATAGAACATCTATTGAAAGACTCTCATTGCCCTATAGCAATGATGAGTCGTTTAGTGGTTAATCCCGCCCATCAGCGGTTAGGGATTGCTAAGGAGTTAGATGTTGCTCGAATCGAGAAGGCAAAGCAACTTGATTGTAATTTCCTCGCCGCCCAGGTGCCAACCTATCGAACAAAGTCAATTCAGGCGTTAGGCTTTAAATGTCTTGGCAAAGCTCATGAAAAAACCTTTCAAAGCCTAAAAACGCCTGACTTTTATTTACACATAAAAGATGTATAGTTCAAGCAATAAAATAGCTTAAATACCGCTCTATTTTTTCTGGTATCTCCACGGTTTCGGTTATATGTATTTGCTTAACTGAAATTTAAAGGGCATTAAAATTTCAATTATACTTGTTGCTTGAGTTTTAGCTTGATATTCAAAAGCTTAGCCATTCGCCTTGATGTAAGTCTAAGACGATAAGGAAAGGCCTCAATCATGCTTAGAAATATATTTTTGACCAGCTGATAAGTGCTGCTGTCTTGGCTTTTATTACTTTGATCTAGCGTTGGTATATTGACTTTTGACGAATTTTCTAAATTGATTTCTGCAAAGCCAAGGGCAAATTCTTGTGCAAAGTGTTGATGAGTTAAAGTCCTTTTTTGCTGCGACTTATTACAGATATCATTAAAACTCAAGCTTGATGGGTTAGTGTTGATTTCCCAGACCTGCGGAATCCCATTACTTAAACTATAGTCAATTCGACCATATTCAATTTCGGCCAACTCAAAGATTTCTTTAAGCAGATTCTGGTGAGGATTTGTTCTTACATACTCATACTCTTCTGCCAACTGCTGTTCTTCGAAGATTTTAGGGCTCTTGATCATCCAGTCATGACTAAAAAATAAATGCCTTGGAATAATCTTATCTCCAACAATAAAAGCTGAGTATTTCCGAAATATTCCATCTTGATCTACTGTGGAGCAGAATTCAGTGATCAGCTTATCATCTAAGCTATAGCCTTCGTCTAAAAGCTGATTTAACGATTTCTCTAACTCCTGAGGTGTTTCGATTAAAGCTGTAAGATTACCTTCATGATCGTTTTCTCCTCGAATAAAAACAGGATATTGCTTTGGCTGAAAATATTCATTCGGACGATAAACATTGAATGTATTGAAACCCTTAGAATATAGAGTTCTTAAAAGGCTATAGCGCCGTTTTGAACGGGTAGGATGATTGAGTAAACGAACTTCTTCTGAGTCAGATAATTGACGCCAAATTTTTGCAGTCATTTCTGCTTCATTTGGTGCGAGGCGTTCAATATCGGCGAAAATGTATGTTCCACTAGGCAACTTCTTCATTTTCCAAAGCTGCTCATAGTGTAAAGGACGAATAAAAGCAGCTGTGCTAGCAAATCCCCAAGACTCTAAATACTTGTCAATGACGTAGCTATGTTCACGGCGAACGATGTAGTAAATCATGGAGCTTTCAAGAATCTCTAAATTATCTGTCGAAAACAGCTCTTACTAGGATTCCCAAAGCATGCTTCAGGGGCTCTAAACATAGCACTGAACCGCTGAATAATCAGGCGCGGGACAGGTTCAATACTTCTTCTATCTGATAGGTAGCCATAGCCTCAGTATCGGCAGCGGACTTCATTGATTCAACTGTATTTTTAGGTGACGTTGATTTTGGCATGGCGATCGCGCCCATCTATTCCTATGACCAGCGGCGAAAGAAATTCGCTTCTTGCCAGACTTGGGCCGTTCGCTGTTCCATGGCTAGCAACTGTTCTGCTGTGAGAGGTTGAAAGCTGCGGGCCGCTTCCAGATTTTCAGTTAACTGCTCAGGGGTATCGGCGGCAATGATGCAGCAGTGGACTTGGGGCTGTGACAGAGCGTACCCTAGCGCCTCTGTCATGCCTGACAAGATACCCGGTTGAAACAGCCGACCATAGGCGGGGACTTTCATCCCGATGATGCCGGTGTTGTGCTGTTGGGCGACGGGCAATACATGGTCGATAAAGGGACGAGCCGTATGGCGATCGGCGGCGTTAATAGGAATGAGAGCAGTGTCAAAAGGGTAGCGATTGAGAGCTTTTACGAAGATATCGGGGTTATTGTGACCCGTAATCCCGATCGCGCGAATAATGCCCTGTTCTTTGGCCTCTTCTGCCGCTTTGATGGCCCCTTGCTGTTCGTCCAGCAGGGTATCGACATCCCAGTCGTAGGTAATGGCGTGAAACTGCCATAGGTCGATGTAATCGGTTTGGAGACGCTGGAGCGATTGTTCTAGTTGTCGCCAAGCTTCGTCGCGATCGCGGCGACTGGTTTTGGTGCCAATCATGACTTCCGAGCGCACCGCTGGCAGGACTTTACCCAAGCGTTCTTCACTGGGACCATAATTGGCAGCGGTGTCAAAGTAGCGGATGCCGCCGGTGTAGGCCTGCTCGATCAGAGCGATCGCTTCGGCTTCCTGGTCCCCGCGTGATAGGGGCGACGCTGACCCCCCTAAGCCCAATACTGGCACTGTTAGTTGCGATCGACCTAAGGTTCGAGCGGGCATAGGAGCAGCCTTGGGCTCTGCGTTCGCGACGGCACTGGTCGCTTGAGACGCACCGGAATCGGGAGTGATCACGCTAGGCCCAGCGCCCTGGGAAGAAGTTTTCGGGCGATTGCAGGCAGTGCCACTCACCACCGTGCTCGCTGCTGCGACTCCGGCATACAGGAATTGGCG
>CAZFWL010000015.1:0-3914 GCA_964522775.1 uncultured Halomicronema sp. | reverse complement strand
TGATCCACTCATGAACTGAGCCCTGGATAACGACATGAACTTGCGACACGGCACTATTCTGGCAAATCAGTCAGGGACCGATCATAGCGGTGTTAAAAAATGAGTCCCGCTGCTGTGATTTTCCCTCAGCGGTTGCTCCGCATTTCAGCTATATCGTCATCATAGTGAAGCGTTTCAGCGCTGCGTCTGGAAAAAGTGGCCAATTAAATAGAGTGAGCCACACAAAACTCGCACCGTCTGTGGATCGGCAGTGGCCCCTGCTAAACCCTCATTCAAGGTTTCATACGTGGTGCAAGCTGCCAGTTGGGGGCAGACTTGCTGGGCGATCGCCTGTAGGTCCGTCGGAGGCATTGTCGCGTGACCGGGCACTGGCACCAAATGCAAGCGATCGCCCGGTCGCAGTAACGCTTGGAAGACGTCAGAGTGGTCTTTGGTGGACAACATGCCCATCAGCCAGGTCGTCGATGAGGGGAGGGGCGACGGCAAGCCTGACGGTTGGGGTAAAGGTGACGGCTGGTACTGTAAATCGTCTCGGTATTGCCGTAGAGTCTGAGCCGCTGCGGGATTATGGGCACCGTCAATAAGCCAAGGATAGGCCTGACCATCAGGAGCCTGCCAGGTAAGCCATTGCAGCCGTCCTGGCCAGCGAGCTTGCGCCATCCCCGTTTGAATTGCGGCATCACTGATGGACCAGCCCTGCTCACGCAGGGCATATAGCGTCGCGATCGAGATCGCGGAATTAACCTGTTGATGTGCGCCCAAAAAGGGCAGTCGGTAGCTTAAAGGCGGTTGGTCAGAACCTGGGAAGGCATAAGTGGCCCAGCCATCGGCGTCGAGGGTAGCAGCGGGGGGACGCAGCACCGGGCAGCCTACCGCCTGAGATCGCGCTAACACGACGGCTTCTGCCTCGGCAGGCAGTGGGCCGATGACAGCAGGGCAATCGGACTTCAAAACACCTGCTTTTTCGCCTGCAATATCGGCGAGGGTGGGGCCGAGACGCTGCCAATGCTCTCGACTCAGGGAGGTAATGACCGAGACGAGCGGGCGATCAACCACGTTCGTGGCATCCAACCGTCCCCCTAATCCCACTTCGATGACCGCAATGTCAACCGACTGCTGGGCAAAATACAGCCAGGCCGCCGCCGTCAGCACCTCAAACTGGGTGGGTGTTTCAAGGTCTGGGGCGATCTCGGCCTCCACCTGTTCTAAGGTCGCCGCCAGCATGGCTGGCACAATGGGCTGCTCATTTACACAAATGCGCTCACACCAACTCACCAGATGCGGTGACGTGTAGCGCCCAACCCGATAGCCTGCTTGGGCGAGTACTGATGACAGGTAGGCGCAGACCGAACCTTTGCCGTTGGTGCCCGCCACGTGAATGATTGGCACTTGTTTTTGTGGATCATCTAGCGCTGTCAACAGGTGCTGAATCCGATCGAGGCCCAAATGGACCCCAAAGCGGCCATATTTATCTAAGCGCTCGCTAATTTTTGGCTGGGTAGTATCGGCAGTCATAGTCGCTGAGCGGTTACGTTCACTCACAAGTTCAGAGTGTCACTCTTAACCGTATCGGTTTTGACCTCAAGAGGACAGTTCCTCGCGAGGCAGGAATTATTTTCAGGGCAAAGAGAAACCTCTGCCTCTCAGATTCGACTAACTGAGGCAGAGGTAATTAAGGCTCAAGACAAGGCATTGCCTAAACCGCTTCGGTATTTTCCTCGCCAGTGCGAATGCGAATGATGGTGTCGACAGGGGAGACGAAGATTTTACCGTCGCCAATTTCACCTGTGCGCGCCGCCGCAATAATTTTTTCGGTGACCATATCAACTTGGTCTTCGTCAACGACAATTTCGATTTTCAGTTTTTGCAAAAATTCAACAGTGTATTCTGAGCCTCGGTAACGCTCAGTCTGGCCTTTTTGCCGACCAAAGCCGCGCACTTCAGAAACAGTCATACCGACAATGCCCGCATTGACTAGGGCAATCTTGACTTCGTCCAGCTTGAAGGGACGAATAATCGCTTCGATTTTCTTCATACGTTTTAGGCTCCACACAACCACTGCCAATATGCAGTGCAGCCCTATGTCTAACGAGGGCTACGGCCACAATACTGTAATTCTCACTACATTTCGTTGGATACGTCACATTTTGCTCCACGACTGGGAGCAATCGATCGTTGAATCGGATGGATCGTTCCAAGCACAAAAAATCGCTGTCCCCTGATGTCGCCATGACGGGGAACAGCGAAGTGACTGGAGTTGATAGAGGAATTAACGATTTAACAAAGGGCGCATGATCAAGAAACCAGCACCAAAAGCAGAAACAACCACTAACAAAATCGTAGTCGCTAGCCAGAGGTTCCCTAAGTCAGAGCGAGAGGCGACTTTGCTCAATGGACGAGCCTCTTCGGGTTGCTCAGTAAACAAACGATAGGGTTGGGCATTCGGTGCCGGACGATTGCGATCGCGCTTCTTGCTTTTAGGGTGCGGCACGATAGCGCTATTAACACCGTTCGCTGTACCTGGCCGTTCCCGCTTTCTCGGAGCCTGCTGAGGCGGCGCTGGGGGAGCAGGGGGCGTTGCCATAGCGGGCGCTTCTGCTGCTTCAGCAGACGGACGCTGAGGCGTCGGTGGTGGAGTCAAGGGTGGTAGCAGCTCTTCCGCAGGATCGGCAAACAGATCTGCCGCTGCCGCGACCGGAGCAACTTCTTGAGACACCAGATGAGTTTCAGCTGGCATCACCCCGGCAAAGTGTCCTAACTGTTCAGCCGATTGCACGAACCGATGAATTTCAGTTCGCAGGAGCTGATTTTGGCGGATTAACTGCTGATTTTGCTGAGTCAAGGCATCCAAGGTCGATTGGGTCGTCTGGAGTTCAGCCGCGAGTTCTCGATAAATCGAAATGGGGACCGAGGGCGCATAACCGGTATTAGAAACGGGGCGCCCCGTCTCTGGTACGGCATAGATTTGGGAGTCTGAATTAAGAGGAGCGTTCATTAGAATTGGTTCCGAAAAACGCGATACACCGACAATCGCCGCACAGAAAATATCGCTATGAAGGCTTCAGTTTGACGATATAAAAACGCGAAATACAAGCAAACTTGATTCCGCCCAAAGCGTATCGCAAAAACTTGAAATTGCAACTGGTTGACACAATTTCTCGCAAATTAGACCATGGACGACTTTTGCGCACCTTACTATTTGCCCATGCTGCTTGCCAGTCGCCGCTGGCAAGCGCTGTCAGCTTTTCTAACGCGCAAAGATAACCCTAGGCGTCGATATTTAGGATGAAGGGTCTGATTGAGCGATCGCATCCATCTGCGTCGCGTCGATAGTTACCGTGTCGATCGGTTCGTCATCATGGCTTAACGGCTCATAGACGCGAGTTTGGGGCATTCCTGGGTGAATACCACTATCTGTTAGCTTGTCCTGCGCTAGTTTCATCTCGGGGGCAGTCTCCGGCAAAGAACTCATAGGGCCCACTAAGGGCTCACTGTAAGGGCCAATGGCATCCTTAGTGGTTGGTTTAGAAGGCAGTGGCTCCACTGCCGCATCCGGCGTCACTGATTTAGGCTGGGCTTCCGGTTGATCCTCTGGCGTGGGAGCCGAAATTTCGACTTCGTTGAGCTCCAACTCATCTGCCGGAGCTGGCTGCGGCACCGGGGCTACTTTGGGCTGCGGCGTCGGCGCAGGCTTGGCTGCGGGCTGTTTGAAGTCATGCGGCAAGCGGGATTCGGGTTCGTATATGGTGTTGGGGCTATCTTTCGGACCCCAATCTTGCAGCAAATCGTCCGAGAATTCTTCGATCTCGATATCAAGTTCGTTGTCGTCCGCTTCGAAGGTGGGCGCGGGCGTGACCTCGGCTGGACCTGCTTCGTCGAGGGCCTCAGGTGATGCCGCGGGGGCGGTCTCCTAT
>CAZFWL010000014.1:0-15686 GCA_964522775.1 uncultured Halomicronema sp. | reverse complement strand
CAGCCCAGACAAAAAGTAGTCGAATGGCTTTCATTGTGGTGATGTGTGGGGATGCATTGATCGACCTCGACTTGACTGAGGCGGTGCGTCAGCATAAAGAGAAAGGCTCGATCGCGACGGTGGTTATGAAATCCGTCCCCATTAAACAGGTACCGAGCTACGGCGTTGTCGTCACCGATGAAGATGGCCGCATTAAGTCTTTCCAAGAAAAGCCAAAGGTCGAAGAAGCCCTGAGTACTGACATCAATACTGGGATTTATATCTTTGAGCCAGAGATTTTTAACTACATTCCTGCTGGCATGGAATATGACATCGGGGGCGACCTGTTCCCGAAATTAGTGGCTGCCGGGGCTCCTTTCTTCGGCATCCGTATGGACTTCGAGTGGGTCGATATCGGTAAAGTGCCTGACTATTGGCAAGCCATCCAGGATGTCATGACCGGGCAGGTGAAACTCATCGACATTCCAGGAGAAGAAGTGAAGCCTGGCGTCTTTACCGGCTTAAACGTCAAGGTCAACTGGGATAAAGTCGATATTCAAGGCCCGGTCTATATCGGGGCAAGGGCTCATATTGAAGATGGTGCCAAGATTGTGGGGCCGACGATGATTGGGCCCAACTGCGCTATTTGCAGTAACGCCATCATCGATCGCAGCGTCATTTTTGAATACTCCCGCATTGGCCCTGGGGCACGACTGGTCGATAAGTTGGTATTTGGCCGTTACTGTGTGGATAAGACCGGCGCTTCTATTGACATGAAGGCCGCTGCCCTTGACTGGCTCATTACTGATACGCGCCAGGCTGAGCTCGCCAAACCGCCCATCGAACATCACGAAATTGCTGAATTATTGGGCCAGCAGTCTTAGCAAGCGTTGCTCGTTAATCGCACTTAAAGATGCTCAACCTTTGATGAACTGATTTGGCAGTTTATCCTGTCAACCGAAATCCCCGCGATCGCTCTTCTCAATTTGGGAAGGGCGATTTTTGTGATCCAATTCTGACTGAGACCGCTCAAGACTGGATTGTCGTGGCACCAAAATGATGAGCTTGACAAGACCGCAAGGCGTTTCTGGCCAGTCGTCACGGCTAAATTGTGCAGCAAATAACCTGACCGTGATTAGTGAGGTGACAGGACGGCGGCCTCTACCACTTCTATGCCTAGGTCGGCAGCATGTTCCCAGCCGAGTCCCCGTCGCTCGATAATGAGCTCGGTCGGTTTTTCCAAATTCAAAATAGTAGAAAGGCCATAAGACAGGTCGAGATCGTCATCAATAATGAGATCAACTTGGGGCCCGACCACGTCAAATAGCTCAGCTTTAGACGGTGAAGGGTTGATATCACGATCTAACAGCGACAGAGCAGACGTCGAAACAATTGGATTTTCCAAAGCTTCAATCAGCGCTAAACAGATGGGTGAGTCGGGTACGCGAATCCCGGTTGTTTTGCGTTTAGGGCTCATAACGAGCTTGGGTACCTGCTTGGTCGCAGGCAAAATAAAGGTATAAGTGCCCGGGATCAGGTGACGGATTTGGCGATAGGCGGGATCGCTCACATAGGCGTATTCAGCAATGTTCGAAAGCGACGAACACATAAAGGTCAGCGGCTTATCGTTAGAAACTTGCTTGAGTTGTCGGACGCGATCGATGGCGGATTTGACGGTAAGGTCGCAGCCGATCGCGTACACCGTATCCGTCGGGTAAAGAATGACGGCACCTTTACGCAGGGCATCACGAATGGCTTGAACTTTTCGCTGCTGCGGATTTTGAGGATGCACCTTGTAGATTGTGGTCATGCAGAACCCCCTCGCGCTGTGTTTGAGTTGTGGGAGCAAGGTAATGTTCATTATGAGAGATCGTCATCGCAGGTTTAGCGATTTGTATGAAGACTTTAGCCTTTGTGGACTGCCCGACCGGCATTTCGGGGGATATGTGTTTAGGGGCGCTGGTCAGTGCTGGTGTGCCACTGGACTATTTACACACTCAAATTACTCAGCTACAGCTGCCAGAAATAGTGCAGCTGCGGGCTCGTAGCGTTCGCAAAAACGGCATTGCAGCGACCAAGGTAGATGTACTGCTGCCCCACGAATCCCAAGCCGATGCGGCCCATCCTCCAGTGCGGCATCTGCAGGATATTGAAGCAATTATTACCCACGCCTCCATTCCTGAACGCGCGATCGCTTGGAGTCTAGCGATCTTTCGTCGTTTAGCTCAAGCGGAGGGCGCAATTCATGGCATTGATCCTCAGCAGGTTCACTTTCATGAAGTGGGGGCGACCGATGCGATCGTCGACATCGTCGGCACCTGCTTGGGATTCGACTGGTTAGGCATAGATGAGCTGCATTGTGCGCCGCTGCCCACTGGCACGGGCACCGTGCGAGCCGCCCATGGCCGCCTACCCGTCCCGGCACCAGCGGTCTTGAAGCTGATGGAGATGATGCAGGTGCCCATTTACAATGCCGGGCTGCAGGGGGAACTGGTGACGCCAACGGGAGCGGCGATCGCCACAGAACTGGCTACCCAGTTTGGCGAACCGCCAACCATGCAGCTGCAAAAGATCGGTTTGGGGGCGGGCAACAAGGAGTTGTCGATGCCCAACATTCTCCGGTTGTGGATTGGGAAAACGGAGCAACCTGGCGCAGCGATCAATGCCCAGGTAGGAATGACCACGCCCTCGACGGATCATCATCACTCTTCCCCGTCGGCTCACCCGCCCCATGAGCACCACCACCATACTCCCCATAAGCACGCCTCCCACGAGCACGCCCACCATGAACTGGCACCTTCGCACACTACCCCTGAGCGAGAAGCTCAGGCCGGACGGGAGACGGTCACGGTTTTGGAAACCCAGGTTGATGATTTATCGCCCCAGGCGATTGGCTACGTTTACGATCTCCTGTTTCAGGCGGGCGCATTGGATGTCTTTGTGCAGTCGGTGATGATGAAAAAGTCGCGACCGGGGCACTTGCTGGTGGTGATCGCCGATCCGCCCCAAGCTGACGCCTGCGAAGCAGTGCTATTGACTGAGACGACCACCCTGGGAGTGCGCCGCACCGACCAAACTCGATTACGCCTGCGCCGTGAAATTGCGCCCCTCAAGCTTCCCGTCGGGACGGTGCGAATGAAGGTCGCATTTCTGCCAGGTAGCGATCGCCCTCTCAAAGCTCATCCCGAATACGAAGATTGCGCCGCGATCGCTCAACAGCATCAACTCCCCTGGCGCGAGGTCCACAATCAGGCCCTTGCCCAATGGCAACAGCAGTCTCTGTAGCGCCCAAATTTCCCTTGTCCCGATGCGGCTATGCCTCTGAATCTGACGTCTCCGCATCGGCAATTCACGCTGAAGAGCTGGCAAACTGGGAAATAGCTCTTACCATAGCGGTGAAGGGCAAAATGAGCTGCAAGATTGAGTGAGAAAAGAGGTTCATGAATCGATTGCTTCGACGGCTGTCCGTATTCGCAGGAGTTTCTGTTGTTGGTTTGGGAGTGACGGGCTGCTTGCCCGACTTTTCTTCCAGTTCTGATGATGGCGAAGACGAAGCCCTAGAATTCCGGTATGTTGATGGCGACGAAGACAGTGAAAACTATTTGCTGGAGCTTCGGATCAATGGCCCGATTCTCAACAGCCCTTCAAACTCCGGCTTCTTTGGTCTTGATTCCAGCGTCACCTATGCCTACCAGTTTCAAAAATTGATGGAAAAGGTCGCCGAAGACGATCGCGTCCAAGGCATCTTTTTGCGGGTCTCTACTCCAGGCGGCACCGTCGTCGGCTCTAACGTCGTTTACGACGCGCTAGCCGCTTATAAAGAAGCCACCGAAGTGCCCATTCACGCTTATGTTGAAGGACTGTCAGCCTCAGGTGGAGTGTGGTCAATGGTGGCAGCCGACCAGATTTTAGCGGCTCCGGGCAGCATCGTTGGCAGCATTGGCGTGATTGGCCCAACGCTGGTGTATTTCAACAATCCAGTCGCGATCGATGGCGGTTTGCTAGGCGGCGGTGTCACCACCCAAGGAGGCGTTCAGCAATTTGTTATCTCGGCGGGTAAGGGGAAAGATTTGGGCAATCCCTTTCGTCAGCCCACCCCAGAAGAGCTCCAAAATTTGCAGGTCAATATCAATAACGAATACGACAACTTCGTGACCCATGTGGCCGCAAATCGCGACATTTCTGAACAAACTCTGCGACAGGAAATGGGGGCCTTTATTTTTGGCACCGAACAGGCCGAGCAATTCAACTTGATCGACGGCACCAGTGGTCGACCCGAAGCGATCGTTGCCTTGGCCGAGTCGCTAGAACTGGGTGAAGACTTCCAATTAGTTCGGATTGGCTATGACGAACCGAGTCTGATCGAAATCTTGCTCGGCCAAACTCCGGTGGAACTCACTTACGACCAAGCGCAAGCAGTGATTCAACAAGACCTCTGCAATCTGCAAACCTACAGTTTGTTGGCCTACTACGGTGATGTCAACCAGCTTTGTCCCTCCCTGAAACCAGTGGAGTAAGTCGATTGGCGTGAGTTTCGAAGGCGACTCACTGCTTGAACATGATCTGGGTTGGTCTGGGGGCTGAGCATTCAGCTCCCCCTTTAAGTTGTTGACGTTTCTGCAAACCTGACCATGTCCCAACTCTCATGCTTGGGACGCCAGCCATATTCAAGCCCTGCCTCGACACAAGGCTTGACGGCTTAGGGCAAGTTATTACAAAGGCTGCAACAAGGTGGAACAACGCTCGAAGTAACTTTCCGCTACCTTGTCGGTGGGACAGATTTCTAAGCACCGTTGGAATTGCTGTTGGGCATCGGCAAAACGATTTTGGTAAAAATACGCTAACCCGGTTTCAAAATCGGTACGACTTTTGAGTTTGCCTTCGCGCTGGGCCGGTGGATCGGGGTCAAACACTTCGTAAACGCTGACGTAAGCAACCTTACCTTTCACCTGTACGCGATCGATGACTCGCATGGCGTACAGATTTGAGTCACTCAGTTCCAAAAAGGTGTGGTGAGAAATCAGCAGATTGGCACTGTAAATTCGAGTCATGCGCTCAATCCGCGCCGCCACGTTCACCGTGTCGCTGATGGCCGTGCTATCCATCCGGTTACGGCCGCCGACGGTGCCCAGCATCACCGTGCCAGTGTTGATGCCAATGCCAAACTCCAGGATGGCTTTGCCATACCGCGATCGCTCTTCGTTGTATTTATCTAGTCGGCGCAGCATATCAATGGCCGCTTGCAGCGCATCGTCCGCGCCTCGGCTAAACAGCGCCATGATGGCATCGCCAATGTACTTATCGACGAATCCATGATGCTCAGCGATCGCGGGTTCCATGCGTGACAAAAACGCATTCAAGAACTTGAAGTTTTCCTCCGGGCTCATCTGTTCCGACAGTGTCGTGAAATCGCGAATATCGGCAAAAATCACCGACATTTGCCGTTCCACATGATTACCGAGTTCAACCTCAACGATGCTTTCTTTCTCTAAGAACTGTAGAAACTCTCGGGGCACAAAGCGCCCATAGGCTTGATTGATTTTGGCTAAATATAAATGAGTTTTCAGCCGCGCTAGCAACTCACTTTTAGAAATGGGTTTAGTGAGATAATCGTTGGCCCCCGCCGATAGGCCCGTGACGAGGTCGCCCACTTGGTTTTTGGCCGTCAGCATCATGATCGGTAGAACATGCGCCGGATACGTTTCCCGCAGCTTTCGGCAGACCTCAAATCCCGTCATTTGCGGCATCATGACATCGAGCAAAACGGCATCTGGTTTCAAGCCATTTTCCAATAGGGCTAACGCTTCTGGCCCACTGCCCGCCTGCGTGACGTGATATTTATTGACCGCTAGGTGATTGCGAATTACCTGGCGGTTGATGGGTTCATCATCCACTACCAAAATCGAAAAGCTGTTACGACCCACTACCGTATCAGCCGCATCATGGGTCGGGGAGCTCAGCTCAGCAGATACATTGACTGTTTCTGCCGACGGAACCGGGGCGGTGGTCACGGCGGTCAGCCCGGGCGGTGGTTCTACAAGGTCGGAGAGCGATCGCTCAGTGGTTCGCGTTGCCAAGCCCGTTTCTGAAATCGCGAGCTGCTGGGCTTGGGTGGTTATTGGCAACGTAAAGGTAAACTGCGACCCCACCCCCACGGCTGACAACACCTGAAACGTGCCTCCCTGCAACTCCACTAACTTTTGCGATACGGCGAGACCGATGCCCATACCGCCATATACGCGGGCCGTTGAACCGTCAGCCTGCACAAATGGTTCAAAAATGCGCTCGAGTTTTTCTTCAGGAATGCCAATGCCCGTATCTGACACAGTAATCGCTAGGTAATAGCCAGCGGTCTCTGCTGCAGGGCTAGAGACATCCTGTGCTGAACTATCGGCGGCAGCTTCGTAGGTGCTGAGTGAAAGTGAAGTTTTAGCAGCGATCGCCGACGGACTCTCCGAATGTTGGCCGTTTTCACCGGATTGAGGCAGCGACTGGCTGACTACGCGATGTGCCCCCGCCGCTGGCAGCAGCTCATCAAAATGTTGTGGTCGCGGACAAATGCTGGGTAGATTGGTCGACAGCATCACCGGTTGCGCGTCATTTTGACGGATAATCTGCGCTGAAATGCCTACCATGCCGTAGTCTGTAAATTTCACGGCATTGCCCACTAAGTTATGCAAAATCTGCTGCAGGCGGTTTTCATCGGCGAGGACCGGCGGCAGTTTAGGCGATACGGCATTCACTAGCTGTACTTTCTTTTCGCGAGCGAGGGGACGCGTTAAGGTCAACACCACTTCTGCCGCTTCCCTCACCCCCACTGGTCGGGGGTGAATTTCGACGCGGTCTTGCTGCAGTTGCGCAAAGTCAAGAATGTCATCTACCAGACCAGACAAGCGCTTGCCACTGGCGACAATCATGGCCAGGTTGCCTTTAGTCTGCATCGTCTGCGGCCCGCTTGCACCGTCAATCAGCGACTCCGCCAAACCGATAATGCCATTGAGCGGTGTGCGCAACTCATGGGACGTATTCGCTAAAAACTCATCTTTAAGCTTGTCGAGACGCTGGAGCTCTTGGTTGTGGTCTTCGAGTTGTTGAAACGATTGTTGTAACTGCTTTGCCATGCTCTCAAACGAGTGCGAGAGCTCTGCTAGCTCCTGGAATCGGCCATCGGGCAGTGGCGAATCCCAGGTGCCGACGGCCAACTTTTTGGCCGCCTCTGATAAACGATGAATTGGCTGGGCCACCCAACGTGCTGTGATGCCCGCAATCATACTGGCGACCACCAGTGACAACAGGCATAGTAGTAGGGTGTTACGGGTATTTTCGGCAATTTGGCCCTTAAAGTCGGCCTCGGGAATCGCGGTTACAATCAGCCAATCGAGGCCTCGCCCATCCCGAAACGGCACAATTTGTACCAGTTGAGCCTGACCATCCAACTCATAGGTGAACTGCTGAGACGTGTTGACCTGCTCTAGGCTGCCATACTCTTGGATGAGGTACTGGGCAGTTTCTCGAATGATCGGTTCTTTGCTGGCGGTAGCGGGTAAGCGCGTTTGCTCACCACTTTCTAAGGTCAAAAAAGGCAACTCGTCGGCAGAAGTCGCCACGATATCGCCGGTACGCTCGATAATAAAGGCTTCGCCGTTGGGGGTGATGTTGAGCGTGCGCAAATAGCCACTGATTTGTTCTAGCGTGAGATCCAGCGCCAAAACGCCCCGCAGCTTGCCACGATCGCCATGAATGGGTGCAGCAAGCGTAATACCTAAAGCAGGATAATCCTGAGACGCAAACTCATAGATGGGACTCCAACTCGCATGGCGATTTTTTACCACTGCTTGGTACCAAGGGCGGCCACGAGGATCGTAGAACTGTGAACTCAGCTGCTCCCGCCGTTCTCCCGACTCATTCAAGCGATAGGTTAGCCGTTGCGGTACTGTTTCTAAGGTCACCTCCCACAGTACGGTCTGGCCATTATCGCGCTCTTGGATGCCGACAAAAGTACCGTCTGGATAACCAAGATAAATGCTGGTAATACCGTCAGAGGCTCGAATTTGATGCCAAAAATGTCGAGCGATCGTGGGCGAATTCGAAAGGGCCACATCGCCATAGAACAAATTGCTTCGGCTATCGCGCTGCAGCAAATTTGGCTGTAGCAAATAAGTTTGAACGTGCTCGCGAATGCGGCTAGTTGCTTCTTCACTCAGTTGAGAAGCCAGATCATCGACGGCCTTTTGTCCATTTCGCCAAGAGAGCGCTGTGGTTAGCCCCACTGCTGCGGCAATTTGCAGCACAAACGACACCACCAAAACTAGCTGTAGAGGTAATTGTCGGGAGCTGGACTGCGGAGGACGTACCGGGCGAGGGGGGGACATACGATGGGCTGTAGTCGCGTTTGAGCGTGAGTAGCTATGAGCGGTGGTCGGCTAGCGCGATTAAATAACTGATGGCCTGATTTCTGAGTTCAAGCGAGAGATTACCTTATCAAAATTCCCCAATTTAACCTTAGGAGTCTTTTTCTAACAGCAATGCAACAAATCCGGCAGTTTTGCTGAATACTCACAATCCCAGCTGCGTTAGTTGACTTGGAGCAATTGTGAGCCCCCTTAACGGTTAATTGTTACTAGCGGTTACTGAAGAGTTAGCGATGTCCCCAAGGTTTTGGGCTCCTATTTGAGGCTAAAATCGCGAACAGCTGGAGTGTTAGCGCAATACGCTTCCAATCTAAAGAGCGTTTAGCACCTCCTTC
Organism: uncultured Halomicronema sp.; assembly: GCA_964522775.1. Taxonomy (GTDB): domain Bacteria; phylum Cyanobacteriota; class Cyanobacteriia; order Phormidesmidales; family Phormidesmidaceae; genus Halomicronema. The sequence goes on along the minus strand of CAZFWL010000014.1, from coordinate 6,961 downwards.
AAATGTGGCAGTAGTGCCAGTGCCAAACCTCCCCCACCGCTTTACAGCAGTGAGTTGGTCTATGGTTATTTATCCCGAGTTCGGTTGAAAGTTCACTGAAGACTGGATTAAGTTTTTGTAGATTTCCGGTCATCAGGTCGAGAATCTATACTGAATGTGAAGGCTGCGCCCACCGGCAAACCTTGTTGTTTTCTCATCATTAATTCGGGTCTTGATTCAATCTGAAGCGCTTTCTCTTTTAGAGTGGTCTCGTCTTTGCCAGCACCTCGCGACTTTTGCGGCGACAAAGTTAGGGGCGATCGCGGCTCGGCAGCTACAGTTGCCCACTCGTCAAGCGGATAGTGAGCAACTCTTAGCCGAAACTTCAGAAGCTCTCCAGATTGAGCAGCAGCCTCCGGGACTCAAGTTCGCCGGCATCCAAGACATTGGTGACCCGCTGGAACGGGCCCAGCGTCAGGGCTGTTTGCAGCCGCCAGAATTACTTGATATTGCCACGACCCTGGCCGGAGCCCGTCAGCTACGGCGGACGATTGATAACTTTGAAGCTGACGAATTACCGACGTTGTCGCAGCTCGTTGCTCCGCTGCGGACTTATCCAGAACTCGAACAAGAAATTCACTATTGCATCGACGATCGCGGCAAAGTCACTGATCGCGCGACCCCTAAGTTGGGTGGCATCCGCGTGCAGTTGAAAGAACAGCGCAGCCAAATTTATCAAAAGCTGAACAACATTCTGCAACAGCATAGCAATGCGATTCAAGAATCGGTGATTACTCAACGGGGAGATCGCTTCGTCATTCCCGTCAAAGCCCCCCAAAAAGACGCCATTTCCGGGATTGTTCACGACGCCTCAACCAGCGGGGCGACTCTTTATATCGAACCCAACAGCATTATTCAGATGGGCAACCGCCTACGGCAGCTGCAGCGCCAAGAGCAAGTCGAAGAAGAAGCGATTTGCCGAGCGCTAACTGCTAAGGTTGCCGAAATTCATGACGACCTTGAAGATCTCTTGCGTATTGTCACCGTGCTTGATTTAGCGACGGCCCGGGCCCGCTATGGTGAATGGCTAGGTGCCAATGCCCCTCGATTTGTGCCCCCGACCGAGCAAACCACCCTGCGCAAGTTACGCCATCCACTGCTGGTATGGCAACACCGCCACGAAGAAGGTAGCGACGTGGTGCCTATTGATGTCATCGTGAATCCGCAAACTCGGGTCGTCGCGATCACGGGTCCGAATACAGGGGGTAAAACCGTCACCCTGAAAACCATCGGCCTGGCCGCGCTCATGGCTAAAGCGGGCCTATATATTCCTGCCAGAGAGCCAGTCGAAATTCCTTGGTTCGAGCAAGTTTTGGCCGATATCGGCGATGAGCAATCGATCGAGCAAAGCTTGTCGACTTTTTCCGGTCATATCAAACGCATTAGCCGCATTTTGACAGCCGTTCAATCTTTGTTAACCCCGTCTACGAGGTCAGTTGCTGAAGAGAACGTCGAGTTAGCCACCTCTAGTGAGCCAACCTCTGCAACGATGGAAGCGCCTTCCTCCAGCACAGGCACAACCGTTGCAGAAAAGTCGCTCTACGCTAACACCCTGGTGCTGCTGGATGAAGTAGGGGCGGGCACGGATCCCTCGGAGGGGAGTGCGTTAGCGATCGCTTTATTACACTATCTAGCGGATCATGTCCGATTCACCGTTGCGACCACTCACTACGGCGAACTCAAGGCGCTGAAATACGAGGACGATCGCTTTGAAAATGCCTCAGTAGAATTTGACGACGTGAGTTTATCGCCGACCTATCGCCTCTTGTGGGGCATTCCAGGTCGCTCCAACGCCCTCACCATTGCTCAACGACTAGGCTTAGACGGGGAAATTGTGGCTGAAGCCCGTAACCAAATCGGTATCACCCACCAACAAGACGTAAACCAAGTTATTGCTGGTTTAGAATCCCAGCGTAAACAGCAGGAAACCAAAGCTGACGCCGCGGCTCAACTCTTAGCAGAAACGGAAAAACTGCATCGCGAAGTCGCTCGAAAGGCCGCTTTTCTGGAGCAGAGAGAACGAGAACTCAAGCAGCAGCAAGAGCACGCCGTGCAGGCAGCTGTTACCGATGCTCGCAAAGAGATTGCGCGAGTTATTCGCCGATTGCAACAGGGGGAACCAACTGCCCAAGCGGCCCAAAAAGCCACTGATGCTGTGAACCAAATTGCCACTCAGCATCAGTCGCGCCCCCAAGCCAAAGCACCTAAATCTGGCTATAAGCCGCAGACAGGCGATCGTATTCGCATCCCCAGCCTGGGGCAGACGGCGGAAGTCCTAGCCGAGCCCGATGAAGACGGTAAAGTAATGGTGCGCTTAGGGCTGATGAAAATGACCGTAGGCTTAGCCGAGATCGAGTCTTTGCAAGGCGAAAAAGCAGAACTGCCGAAGCCTAAAGTGGTCACGCCGCCGCCGTCATCGCCGCCTGCGGCTCCCGCCATTCGCACCTCGAAAAATACATTTGATTTAAGGGGGATGCGGGTCGCCGAAGCGGAGAGTAAGTTAGAAGATGCGATCGCTCGCGCCCAAGGGCCCATCTGGATCATCCATGGTCATGGCACTGGCAAGCTGCGACGTGGGGTACATGACTACCTCAAACGCCATCCCCAAGTGCAAAAGTTTGAAGCAGCTGAGCAAGCGGATGGCGGCACCGGTGTCACCATTGCCCATATGTAACGCTAAACTTCGGTAACAGGATTAGCCCTCGAGTCGCTTCCTCCACAGGTTCTGAATGAGTCCATCCCCTGAGTCCAATCTCTCTAAAGTGGCGCCTGGATCTGTCGCGATTCCGCGTAGTTTGAGTCTCAAGACCAAAATTACGGGGGTCATGCTGTTGACAGTTAGCGCGATCGCCGCGATCGTTCACTTCCCTTGGGTTTATACCTCTCGCCAAAACGTTGATGACATGGTCAGCCAAATCAACAGCGAGTTGATGAACAGCACCGAAAACGAAGTTGGCCATTTGTTTGAAAATATCCTGTCTTCCAAACAGTTGATTGCCAGCAGCTTAGACGAAGGTCTAATTCAACTAGACGATGCCGAAGCTCAAGGACGTTTCTATCTCAACCTATTGAAGGCGAATGAAAATTTTACCTGGGTGCAATTCGCTTTCGAAAATGGTGACTATTTGGGCGTAAAAAGACGACCTGATGGTTTGTACGACCTGATCAAACGACAATGGGATGACTCCCTTGGTGCCGTTGCCGAACCGGGTTCAGAGCTAGCTGAAGAACAGGCAGAACGAGCCCAAATTGCCGCCCAATATCTGCAAGACCAACAATTGCCAGAAGATTTTGAAACGGCAAATAAAACGGTTCAAACCTATCAATTCCAGACCGGTCGAGACTGGCAAATTCTGGAAGAAACCACTGGACGCGAATTTTATTACGCTCCTATTCGGCCTTTTTATCGAGATGCTTTTGAAAGCCCTGACGAAAATGTCTGGACTGATCTCTATGTCTTTAAAACTGGTAATGCGGTTGGTCTAGATGCAGCCAATACCTACCGTGCATCAGAAGAGTCACCCATTCTCGGGGTTATTAGTATCTCGTTTGAGCTCCAGCAAATTTCGCAATATCTTGATGAACTTAAGGACGAAGCTGAGGGCGCTATCTTCATCACTAATCCGCAAGGTTCTTTAATTGCCTCTAGTAATCCTCTGGCTCTATCAGAATCGTTCGTCGGTGAGGGAACTAATGCTGATGCGGAGCTAGTGCCGCTATCCGAGGTGGAGGACTCTCTATTACAGGTCGCTTACCAAGCCTTTAGCGCCAATAACATTGAACTCGATAATTTAATTGGTCTGCAAGAGTTAACTTTTTACGATGAAATCACCCGGCAGCGATACTATATTGCCGTTCAACCTTTAGGACAACTCGATTGGGTCGTTGGCACCGTTACACCCGAATCAGTCTTTCTTACCCGAATTAATCGTAGTCGTAATCAGTTACTCATCGTAATTACTGTCTTTTTAGGCGTAGGTGCGATCGCTGCCGTCTGGCTGAGCGATCGCGCCATTACCCGTCCCATCATCAACATCAGTGATGCTGCAGAAGCGATCGAGTCTGGCACATTTACTGACGTCAGCCTCAACGAAACCATTAATCGGCGCGATGAACTCGGCAAGCTGGCTCGAATGTTCGAAAAGATGGCGCAAGAGGTTTATAACCGTGAGCAAAATCTCAAGCGTCAATTGCAAGCTCTAAAAATCGAAATTGATGAGTCACGCAAGAGTCGTGAAGTCAAGGAAATTGTTGAGACAGACTTTTTCAAAGATTTAAAAGTCAAGGCACAGAACATGCGCGATCGCCGCCAGCACAATAGCCTCAACCAATCGACAAAAGACGATATTTAGATATTTTAAGGAACGATATCAAACTACACTGTTCTGGCGGTCTGATGAGAATCGATTTGCGGCTGCTTTGACGATTCAAAAAGTTGTCAGACCCTTAGTATGACTGCTTGTCCGGCTGGTTTTTCCATCATTGATGCCTTGGCCAATAATTGCACCATCTTTAACGACCACTGCCCCAAAAGGCCCGCCTCGGCCCTCTCGCATAGCCCCTTTTGAAGGCGCGATCGCCGCTGTCATATATTGCCGCTGCTTCGGATCTGTTAGGTGAAGCCATCAAATATGATCACGTGCAGCGCAATTCTACCGGGCTTTACTAGTTTCAAGTTATTGAGACAGTACAGGATTGATATGGCTTTTTCCTACTTACCGTGGGCTTCTTGACCTCGAGAGGCATGAGTACTTAAACCAGTCAATGCTAGACGGCCTCCAAATTTATTAACGAAGGTAGTGTGCTAGTACTGCTTTTCGCGATTCGGTAACTCTGACAGTGCAGACGTCTCATTGACCAGGACTCAAGTACACCAAGCATCCTACCCATCACCCTTTGCAGAAGCAGTGCCTTCAATTTTTGCAGCCAGAGCCTTAAAAAGTCTTTGCGTCTTCCATCTCAAGGGTTGCTGTAATGAGGCGTCCACTTGGCGTTACAGTTAGAGGACAGCAACGTGTTCATAGGGTTTAGCGATGAGTGAAGAAATCACAGGGAAAGTGCTGCTGGTCGATGATGAGGCCGGTCTTCGCGAAGCCGTGCAGACTTATTTGGAAGATAGTGGTTTCACTGTTGAGGTTGCTAGTAATGCCACTGAAGGCTGGGAAAAGCTACAGATTACAACCCCAGACGTGTTGATATCTGACATTATGATGCCTCAGGTTGATGGCTATCAGTTTTTGGAGCAGGTCCGCGACGATCCTCGCTACAAGTCTTTGCCAGTGATCTTTTTGACGGCGCGGGGGATGACGAGCGATCGCATCCAAGGTTACAGCGCTGGGGTCGATGCTTATTTGCCTAAGCCATTTGATCCCGAAGAGCTGGTAGCGATAGTCAGCAATTTGATTGAGCGGCAGGAGGCCCGCATTCCAGAGGGTGGCAACTTGCCGGACATTGCAGCGATGGCTAAGCAGATCGAAGAGATCAAGGCCTTGCTTACACAAAAAGGCAACATCAATAAAAAAACGTCACCTATTCGCATCGACTTTACCCCTCGCGAGCAAGACGTGTTGAATCGCGTAGCAGAAGGACTCATGAATAAGGAGATTGCGAGCCGACTTGATACCAGCGTTCGCAATGTTGAAAAGTATGTGAGTCGGTTGTTTAGCAAGACGGGCACAAACAGCCGCACCGAACTTGTACGCTATGCCCTAGAGCATGGCTTGGTAACTGACGACGAATAAGCGATGTAGACGTTGTTCATAGCCGAACAGAATAATATTCAACTGCCATGAAGATGAGACCCAGTGGCTATTGACATGGAGTCATGATGTGGGTGATGTGTACGCGATCGCCTTAATTCTGTAGCACTCATTAATTAGTAACAAGTAAGCTGAGGCGTAACTTCAAGGCTGACTCAGCCACATGCTTGATAAATCAAGCTCCATGCACCAAGTTGTCCAGTGTCGCTGACGCCCAGCCAAATCACTGGAATTCATAAATTACAGCGCGTCATCACCGCCAATATCATTCATTTAAGCCAATCCAGTAAGCCGTCATAAGGGTGAGAGAGACTCTATCGAATGATGGTTTACATTTCGTTACGGATTCGCTAATTTATATACATACATAACTTTGCTATCCCTTGAGGATAGCTGAAACCGTCTCAGCAGAGGCGCTTCTTGTAAACCCGCAATCATTTATGTAATGACTACGACACTCCAACAACAACAATCTGCTTCCCTCTGGGAACAGTTTTGTCAGTGGGTGACCAGCACTGAGAACCGCCTGTATGTGGGCTGGTTCGGCGTGTTGATGATCCCCACTCTCTTAGCTGCAACCGCATGCTTCACCATCGCCTTTATTGCTGCCCCTCCCGTTGACATTGACGGCATCCGTGAGCCTGTTGCAGGTTCCTTGATGTACGGCAACAACATCATCTCCGGTGCAGTTGTGCCTTCCTCCAACGCTATCGGTTTGCACTTCTACCCGATCTGGGAAGCCGCTTCCCTTGATGAGTGGTTGTACAACGGTGGCCCTTACCAGTTCGTCATCTTCCACTTCCTCATTGGCGTCTTCTGCTACATGGGTCGTGAATGGGAACTGTCCTACCGCTTGGGTATGCGTCCTTGGATCTGCGTTGCTTACTCTGCACCTGTTGCAGCCGCAACCGCAGTGTTCTTGATCTACCCCTTGGGTCAGGGCTCCTTCTCTGACGGCATGCCTTTGGGTATCTCCGGTACCTTCAACTTCATGTTGGTCTTCCAGGCTGAGCACAACATTTTGATGCACCCCTTCCACATGTTGGGTGTGGCAGCAGTGTTCGGTGGCTCCTTGTTCTCCGCGATGCACGGTTCCTTGGTGACTTCCTCCTTGGTGCGTGAGACGACTGAGACCGAGTCCCAGAACTACGGCTACAAGTTCG
>CAZFWL010000013.1:0-15865 GCA_964522775.1 uncultured Halomicronema sp. | reverse complement strand
CCTAATTCAACTTCGGTAAACTGGGCTTCCTGCCCCCAAAAAACAATTGTTGGTACAGTCAGTTGCGGTAACCACTCCGCGAGGTCGAAGCAGAGATCACCCCGCACAAATGACAACGCCGCATATTCTGCATTAGGCTGGGTCGCCGACGCTAAATAAGCCACCACCATTTCATCCGTGATGAGGTCGGTGTTGGCAAACTGACGATTGCTCAAAAAGCTGCGAATACCTGCGGATGTCGCGATCGCGCTTTGGTAAAGTGCCTTATCTAATAGGGGCACTCGCAATAGCTGCGGCAACCAACTCTCGCTAAAATCCTTGCCAAAATCTGATAACCCAGCCGGTGTAACTAGAACCAACCCTGTCACTAAATCAGGCTGCTGCACCGCGACTCGTACCATGATGGCCGCCGTCAACGCCGAGGCAACTACGATAGCCCCTTGCGGAGCTAATTTCTGCAGCAGCTGCACAATCGTGGTTTCGTAATCGGCAATCTGATAACTACGCTCGGGATGGTCCGACTGCCCCCACCCGATTAAATCGGGGGCAAACACTCGGTAATCAGTGGCGAAAGCGGGATAGACCTTAGACCATTCATAAGAGGATGAGCCGCCGCCAAATCCATGGAGGAAGAGTAGAGTTTGCTCGGGTTGATCCGCGATGGGCCAAAACTCTGGTTGAGGAGCTGCGTATGCGATCGCGCCTAAATCGGTGACGACTGATCGTTGCTCAAATCCCGGGGCGATGAACATGCTGATTGTCCTTAACTTAGGCGATCATGATCGGCGACAACAGCCATGACATTGATGCTAGCAGGCTGATATCTACAAATATTTTGATAACTGATCGTGTCTCGGTTTGACACCTGACAAAAGAGTTATTTATCTTATGGACGCTTATTACTCCGGCCTCCGGATGCCAATAGTGCGATCGCGTAGACAGTAAAGCTCATGCCCATCAGTTTCGACTACTTTAATCAGTGCTTAATTTGTGGTCGGGAACCGTTAGTCTATTGAGCATAAGCACATGTGAGAAGGCCACAGTCCTCTGTTTGCTCAGAAACCTCAGCTGTCATTTGTGCGTCTACACTGTCTAGTTCCCTTTATTAGGTTCAATGGTTTTAAGAAGTTTTGCATCAAGTGTTTTAGGTTTAAGTGTTGCTGCCATGAGCTTGCCAGCAGAAGCTCGCCCAGAGATTGCGAGTGGCGATCAGTGGCTAGAGGGCATTAACCAAGAACAATGCCTCAGCCGTGCCGATGACTTCATCAGCGAACTGAACGTGCCCAATGAAATTGGGGACATTGATCGGACGGGCTATTTTGACGACGGCGTTTTTCGCATCTTATGTTACGTCGGTGGCGAAGATTCCAGCATGGTGCTGGTGTTTTCTGCCCACAATGACAGTATTGAAGTCGCCACACAATTCCTACAGTTTGCCTTAGAAGAACTTGCCCTGCCGACCACTACCAGCGACGAACCGGAAGCACTCTAAAGTGGTCAGCAATAGCTAAAATCGATTTTCTCGCGTTCACAAAAAGTGGAACTCAGTGCCGTACTCGTTGCAGGCACGGCAATCAGAGATCGCAATTGGTGATGAACGAAAGCCACTGATTAGCGGTACTTTCGTTTGCGCAGAGATACTCCGGTCTACATCTGTATTGTTGTGTTGTGGACAGTACCCACTGGATTGAACCGACTAGTTGCTGGTCAGCGCGGCGAGTCCCCGACGATAGATCGTTTGGGCATATTCCGTCCACGCTCCTTGACCCCAATAGCGAAAGCAACTGGTCTCTAGAAGCAAGTTGTGTAACAACGCACGGTGATACTCAGGCGATCGCTCATCCCCCAGCTTGCCTGCCTGCAAAGCCTGATGAAAACGAGCGCTGAGCTGTTGCATAGGTTGCATGACATTGCCATAGCCCTCGACCCAACTGCGATCGCTCGTCCAAGAAGACCCTTCCATGTGGAAATTGCCTTCTTCCGATTGAATGGTCGCAATCGCTGCCTGCACTGAGTCAGGAGTGGGATGATCGCCCACGTGCTGCCACAGACGATGTTGACCAATCGCCTGGCAAGTCGGGAAACTGGCTTCTGTAACACCCGCAGCCGCTAGCAACTCCAGATATTCTGTGCCCAAAAAGCCGACCGTGCCCACGCGGCCACAGCCATGCTGGCGCATCTCATGCCAACAGCGCTTAAACATGCTGGGAAACTCGTTCATCATGACGCCGCCATTTTCGCCATCACTGATTTGCGAGACCAAAGGCGGAACGGACTGCTCACCCAGCCGCATGGGCTGCAATGTCTTAGCTTCGGCAAACGGCTGCATCTGCCCAACGAGCTTAGTATCTGAGCCCTGGGTTTTAATCAACACTGTGATTTCCGCCACTTCTCCTTGGGAGTTTTTCGCGACGAGGCGATGGGGCAAATGCGGCTGTGCAATCCCATGGCCTTCCAGCGTTTCAATGGTATGTTCTTGCACCATCAACCATTGGTAGCCGCAATCTTTCAGCGCTTTGACCAAGGTGTATAGGGTGTCGGGGTGGTTGGGCAAATGCATCTCCGGTGGTGAAAAGCCCCGCACTCGCGATAGCGCTTCCCAGCCAAAAAGTGCTGCAAAATGATGCTGCCAAGCCCGAATGTGCAACTCAATATCAGGAATCGGTGTCGAGGGCGCAACCGCATGCCCCCAAAAGGTACCGAGCCATTCGACATAAGGCTGGTATTTAGCCTCGCAGGTGATGCGCCGCAACTTATCGAGAATATCGTGGCGGTGCATCTGCTGGAATCCCCACAGCAGAGTCCCGGAGTAATCCAGCATGACGCGAGGATTACAGCCCTGTTCCACCAATTCGGGAATGAAGTCACCCATGCGGGCATAGCAGTAGGCAAATGGCCCCGCGTTGTGGTTATCCCCATCGTAGGGATGCTCGAACATGTGCTGCAGATTGCTGATGAGTTGTCCCTCCTGCCCAGCCGGAATTGTCGGCTGATGCATGTGGAGGGCGATCGCAAATCCGGCAGAAATATCGGACAGTCGCAGATTGGTGTGCTCTAGATACAGAGGCTCTGTGCCTTGGGTGGCAGATCGGACGCGATCGCTCCAGCCAGCCAAGGGAGGCATGTCGTCAATCAGTTGGGGCAAGCGATCCATGATGGAGTGGGCAGCAGTAGCGACCATGAAACCTCAGCACAAACAATCTTTCTCAGTGTCGCACCGTTCGCTACAAGTTGAGTCGTGATTATGCGTTTGATAAATGATCTTTAACAGTTGTGACGAAATAATCTTTGCGCAACCGTTTTACGACCCAGATTTCAGGCTGCAATTTCGAGTCGCCAAAACGATGCTATCTGCCTCTGATCCGGACAGAGTCGAAACAATGGCATCGGTCTGAATGTGGAATCTCAATACACTTCCGATGCTCAATCGCTTACAGCTTGAGATCGCCGTCGCCGACATCGTTCTGAGCAATATTTCACCTCATCCCAGCAGTCGGCCCACTTTTTGCGCCAGGCAAATGGCCGCTGGCACACTGGGCAAACCTTAGTGGGTAAATCAGATTTAGATCGTTGTCGACCCATCGTTGTTGCAATCAATCACCAATTACCATGATGACGTCATACGCTGGCCTTAGCTGCCGCAACACCCTAACCTAAATAAAGCGTTCAATCCCAGCCTTTGTTTTAAATTCGGTAACCAAAGGCTGAACCACCTGACCCCTCTGGCAAGCTGAATGAGTTGAACAGACAGTGAGGAAGTGGAAATGGCGACAAGCTATCTTCGGAAAAACGCCACGATATTGGCAATGTCAGTCTTGTTAGGCATTGGAACCATTGCGATCGCGGCTTGTACCGCACCCGAAACCAGCACCGAGACGGCACCCGATGCAGAAATTGTGACCTTATATATTGGCCCCGAAAAGGTTGATTGCGTCGGTGTTGCACCTCAGGAATGTTTACTCGTCCGCGATTCGCCAGACGACGAGTACGAGTTCTTTTACAGCCAAATCAATGGTTTTGACTACGAACCTGGTTACGAATACGAACTACTGGTGCAAAAGACGCCTGTAGAAAATTCTCCTGCCGATGCGTCCTCAATTGAATGGACGTTGATAGAAGTCGTCTCAAAAACCCCAGTAATCTCTGAACCTTAAGGCTCGTTAGTCGGGCGAACACTCGCCATTTCTCATTTGCCTGAGTTGCTGGCCTGCATCACGTATTGTCCATGAATATTGACGGCATAGGGCACACCGTAGGTCAACACAGCCGACAGCCAGCGGGCGCGCGTCATCTTACCTTGAGCAACCGCGTTGCCGTGATTGATGGCAAACAAAACTGTGCCAACAACTACGGCTACTCGCAACGCCATCGGCGTCATCATCGGGTCGACGAGAGCCGTCAAATAACCGCGAATAAACTGCACTTTCATGTTGAATGCTTGCCTCAAGTAAAGAGCCACGGCAACAGAGCTGTCTACAATTCAATCATGGCAGGCAGGCGGCCTTGCTCGTTGGGAGGTTAGTAGCCCTAAGGCTTTGATCGTTAGTGGTACTCCGTCAAGACCAAGTTCTACTCTGTGGCTAAGCCAGCCTGGGGTAAGACGATATGGCAACCCTCAGAACCTTTGGGTTAGAGGTGAATGCGATGGAGCAGCGACCGGAATATATCAACTGCTTAGTCATTGGAGATCACCACCAAGTAACTTGGGTACGTCAACTCAGCCGGTTGTGCGTCAGTGCTGAGATGCTGCCCTTGCTCGCTCACGCTGAAAGAACTGGAAACAACTTGATACCCTGAATAGGGTCTACGAGCTATCGCATCGTGACCTCTGCCTTGTTTTTTGAGCGATCGCCCTATGGCTCCCCTCTGGCCCTACGCCACCCCTGGCATTCCCGACCATTTGTTTGAGCAACTGCCCGGCATTCCTATCAGTAAGCGAGAGGTACGACTGTTAATGATCGGGGCGTTGCGCCTGAAGCCAGATGCCCAACTGTGGGATTTGGGCGCAGGAACTGGCACCCTCGTCGTAGAAGCAGCATTACTGTGCCCTCAGGGCAAGGTAGTAGCGGTGGAGCGTGATCCGGAAGTCGCGAATCTCATTCGGTTGAACTGCGATCGCTTCCAGCTGTCCAATGTCGAAGTTATTGAAGGGATTGCCCCCGACTGTTTAGCGACTCTGCCCCCTACCCCTGACTGCGTCATGATTGAAGGAGGCAAAGCCATGCGAGAAGTCGTTGAGGCAGCTTGGCATCATCTTCCCAGCGGCGGTCGGCTAGTGGTCACAACAGGTACGCTGGAAACTCTCTACAGCATTTCCGAAACCTTTGCCAAACTCTGCATCCGCAATGTTGAAATAGTGCAACCCGCCATCAACCGGTTAGAAACGCGTGGTCAGCAGCAAGTATTTAAAGCGATCGACCCGGTCTTTTTGCTCAGCGGTGAAAAGTTCGACTAATCATGGGCGGCAATGCCAACTGCTGGTCTTTTCCTAGTATCCTCTCGACTTCAACAACCGAGGGGCAAGCAGTTTAAGATAGCTGCAATTCTTTGGGATGGTGGTGCGATCTCGATCGCACCACCATTTGCTGGCAAACACAGTCCTAACCTGATGGCCTCTACCCACTCAAACAAGCAGCAAGTAAGTTTGCACCAGACTTATCGGCAATTGACCGAGGTGCAACGGACGATCACCCAAGTGTTTGCCATTTTTTATGAACCCGTCAGTCGCGTGAATGCGGGGCAAATTTGGAATTCGGTGATGCCGGAATGGGCGGGACATAGTCGCATCAAACCTCTGGCTGCCCCGCAGTTCAGCGCCCAAGTGACCAAAATCCTGCAAACTGGAGTGCTGGTTCAAGAACGGGGCATGGGGCCGGGGTGTCCTGATGAGCTGGTGGATATTATGGTGCGGGATGCGATCTCTCTCGGCACCTTTGAACCCATCGTGGCGGCCATCCAGCAACAGGTGGCTTTGCGGCAGCGCTACAACACCCATGGCCCCCGCACCTTCGTGGATGAAACGGCCTGGCTGCGAGAATTGCGTATCGCCATTTATCGCCAAGACACCGCCGAAATTGATGAACTACTGGCGGATGCGGATCAAGCCTATTGGAAACGGACGAGATCGTTTCCCGACATTCTGCAACACATCATCAACAACCCCTTTGATTCTGATTGGTTTGACACCCTCTCGTTGGAGTTTCAACAATATGGATTGCGCTTGACCCTGGTCGCTAGTGCTCGCGACGCGACGCCAGCCGAAGAATCGTTTGACCTGATCGAAGCACTGTATCAAAACGACCAACTTGATGCTGAGACGCGCTTGGTCTATGTCGAACAGCTCTGGCTACGGGGACATTTGCGGGAAGCCAGCGGTGTGTTGTCGGAAACGTCTCCAGAGGACAACCCAGGCAAATATCTCGGACTGAAGGGCGCGATCGCTTTCCTGACGGGGGACACGGAGGAGGCGATCACCGCTTTCCAGAACAGTTTGAAACAGGCGGGAAAATCGAAAGGGGCACAAGCGGCCTGGTTCGACTCCCCAGCGACGGCGCTCTTTTTCCTCGCTCTGCTTCAGCGGGGGCAACCCGAAGACTACAAGCAGGCTCTGACCTGCTGCCACCTGGTGTTGCAGTACAAAGGTCATTGGCTGCGCGACAGCATGACCCTCCTCGAAAAAGTGATTCAAATCCAAGGGGGCATGATCAGCAAAGTCCCTGAGCGCCTGCAGCGGAACGAAGACTACTTTCTCGACATTCCCGGCATCCCGGCGCTGCTCGAAGCCTACTGCATTTATTGGTTGAACACAGGCAACTTTCGTGGGTGGCTACCCGATTATCTGGAGCGGCTGTATCGGGATGCTTCGCAGGCCGACTATGGCTGGTTTGCGATGGAATTTGCGGCCCTGGTCGCCCATCTGGGGGAAGGCGTGGAAGCGTACGACATCTACGGCGAGTTGGCCGAAGCCCTGCGGGAAGAGTGCGGCAGTCGCCCACTGCTAGATATCGTCAAAATTCAAGAGCCTTGGGAATTGTCCCTCAAGGCGTTGGAGCAGCTCACAAAAGCTAATACTCCCAAAAACACAGGTACGAAGCCAGTGTTTCGACTGGCCTGGCGGTTGCAGTTCACGGACACAGACATCTGGAATCTGACTCCGGTGGAGCAAAAGCTGAGCACTAAGGGGGGCTGGACTCGGGGCAAACAGATTTCCCTCAAGCGGTTCACCTCGCCCCGCGACATGCCGGACTATTTGACCGACCATGATCGCCAAATCGTTGCCAATCTGGAAGTTGAGCATCAGCAGTATTACTACTACGGGTCGCCGACCTATAGCTTTGGGGACGGCGCCTTGCTGGCGCTGGTGGGACATCCACTGGTGTTTTGGGCGGATATGCCAGACATTCGCATTGATGTCGTGAAAGGGGAGCCGGAACTGCTGGTGAAGGAAATCAGCCGCGATCGCCTGCGGATTTCTCTCTCTCCGGAAATCAACTCATACGATACCGTGCTGGCCTTTAAGGAAACGCCGACCCGGCTGAAGGTGTTGGAGGGCAACCAGGACCATCGTCGCATTGCCCAGCTCCTGGCCCCCAACAATCGACTGGAAGTGCCCGCCCATGCCCAGGATCAGGTGCTCCAGGCCATTACCGGTATTGCGTCCCTGATCACCATTCAGTCCGACATCGGTGGGGGCGTGGCGGCAGAGGAAGTGCCCGCTGATGCGACCCCCTGTGTGCACCTGTTGCCCGCTGGCGAGGGGTTGAAGGTGTCGCTGCTGGCCCATCCCTTTCCCGAGGGCGGCTCTTACTATAAGCCTGGTGACGGCGGCAAAACGGTTATCGCTGAAGTGGAGGGCAAGCGACTGCAAACCCAGCGGGATTTGAAAGCGGAGAAGCAGCGGGCGAAGGAAGTGAAAACGACCTGTCCCGTCTTGCAAACTCACAAGCCCAAAAAGGGCGAATGGGTGATCGAGGAGCCCGAGGATTGTCTAAATTTGTTGGTGTAGCTCCAGGAAATGGGCGATCGCGTCCGCATCGAGTGGCCCGAGGGCGAGAAATTCCGTGTCTCCCAGCAGTTGGGACTGTCCAACTTCAAATTCAACATTCGCAGCCAGCAGGACTGGTTTGCGGCCAGTGGCGAAATTCAAATCAGTGAAACCCAGGTCATGGATCTGCAACAACTGATGGCGCTGATGGCACAGTCCTCTGGCAACTTTATTGAACTGTCGGATGGCCAATTTCTGGCCCTGACGGATGAGTTTCGTAAACGGCTAAAAACGTTGCAGCGCCTATCCCACAGCAAGGGCAAAGATCTGCAGATTCACGGATTGGCCGCCCTCGCCCTCGAAGACATGGTGGAAGATGTAGCCCAACTCAAGGTGGACCAAGCGTGGCAAGCCCATCTCAAACGCATCAAAACTGCCCAAACCATTGAACCTCAAGTGCCGAAGACGCTACAGGCGACGCTGCGGGACTACCAGCAGGAAGGCTTTACTTGGCTGGCGCGGCTTGCCCACTGGGGCGTCGGGGCCTGCCTGGCGGATGCCATGGGCTTGGGCAAAACGTTGCAAGCGATCGCCCTCATTCTCACCCGCTGCGATCAGGGGCCGACCCTGGTCATCGCCCCCACCTCTGTGTGCATGAACTGGGCCAGCGAAGCGGAGCGGTTTTCCCCCAGCCTGACGGTGAAACCATTTGGCCCTGGCGATCGCCAGCAGATGCTCGACACCCTGGCCCTCGGCGATCTGGTGGTGTGCAGCTACGGCCTGCTCCAACAAGACAACGAAGCGAAAATGCTCGCCCAGGTTAAGTGGCAAAACATTGTGTTGGACGAAGCCCAGGCCATCAAAAATCAGGACACGAAGCGATCGCAGGCGGCGATGGCCCTCCAGGGCGACTTCAAAATCCTCACCACGGGCACCCCGATTGAAAATCATCTGGGGGAACTGTGGAACCTGTTTCGGTTCATTAATCCGGGACTGCTGGGTTCCCTGGAGAGCTTTAACCAGCGCTTTGCCAACGCCATTGAGCGCGATCGCGATGAGGTCGCCCAGGAAGCACTGCGGCAACTGATCCAGCCCTTCATTTTGCGACGCACCAAAGATCAGGTACTCAAAGAACTGCCGTCCCGCACGGAAATCACCCTGCAAGTGGAACTCAGCGATCAGGAGATGGCTTTTTACGAAGCGCTGCGGCGAGAAGCGGTGGAAAAGCTCGCCAACAGTGACGCTCACGCCGGGCAAAAACACCTGCAAGTGCTGGCGGAAATCATGCGGCGGCGGCGGGCCTGCTGCAATCCCAAACTGGTGCGGCCCGAACTCGGCCTCCCCAGCGCCAAGCTCGATCAGTTCGGTGAGGTGCTAGCAGAACTGCTGGACAACGATCACAAAGCCCTCGTATTCAGCCAATTTGTCGATCACCTCACCATCCTGCGGGAATACCTGGATCAGCAAAAGATTCCCTATCAATATCTGGATGGCAGCACCCCTGCCAAGCAGCGAAAGAAACGGGTCGATGCCTTTCAGAACGGCGAAGGCGATGTCTTCCTAATCAGCTTGAAAGCCGGAGGGACCGGGCTGAACCTCACCGCTGCTGACTTTGTCATCCACATGGATCCCTGGTGGAATCCCGCCGTGGAAGATCAGGCCATCGATCGCGCCCACCGCATCGGCCAGCAGCGCCCAGTCACCATCTACCGCCTCGTCGCCCAAGGCACCATCGAAGACAAAATCGTCGCCCTGCACAAAACCAAACGGGATCTCGCCAACAGCCTGCTTTCCGGCACTGACGTCAGCAGTAAGATCTCCACCGACGAACTGCTGTCGCTGATTCAGAGCTGATGATTTAGTAAGTTAGGCCACAACAAGTTTGGTGTAATCAATCATGGGAAAACTAAACTACAGATTGAAAATCATCACTTTGTGAGCCCATTGACCAGCATTTATACGGCTTCCTGACAATCGAGGCACGCAGGCGTTTACAGTCATTTTGCCCATTCCACCTGGTTACCGCCGCTACGCTTAGCCTGATATAAGGCTGCGTCAGCGCGTTTCAAAATACTCAAAAAGTCATTGTCGTGAGGATCATAGAGCGCCACTCCGCCGCTCACCGTCGTTCGAATTTGATGGTGTTCATACAGAATTGGCGACTCGGCCACCTGGTGAATCATTGCATCAGGCAGATACTTACCTTGGTCAGGTGAAAAGGTCGCAAAAATAGCGGCAAATTCTTCACCGCCCAGCCGCCCAATGCGATCGCCCTGGCTCAAATTACCCTGAAGTTTTTGAGCCACCATTTGCAACACATAATCCCCACAGGCATGACCATAGGTGTCGTTGATCCGCTTAAAGTTATCAATGTCAATCATCATGACGGCAAACTGGCTCTGTGCCTTAGTCTTGCGCAACAGATATTGTCCCTCTGCTAGCAACGCCGACCGATTCGGAATTTTAGTGAGGGCATCTTGGCTCGCTTTGCGCTGCAAACGCCGCAAATAAATTAGCAAACCGATGCTAATCAAAATGGCAAAACTCAAACAGATCAGGATAATTCTGGTGCGCAGAATTTCGGCTTGGGCCAAATACTCAGCAGCTTCCGCTTCGCGCTGCAAAGCTTGCTGATGTAATACAGCCATGTGATCAGGACCTTCGATAAAGGCCACAAACTCTGGGCTCTTCACCAAGCTAACAATCTCTTTTTGCGCTTTTTGTTCCCCAGCCGGAGTCGCCACTAAGGGTTGTGTTCTCTGTATAAACGAGTCAGTCGCCCCAATAAAGTCGGCAATTGTGTCCTCGTACTCGATTAAAAATTCTTTGAGCCCAGGTAATGTCGTTTCTCTTTGAGGTACTCGATTCGCCTGGACGAAAGATTCGATATCTCGCAAACGCACCAATAGGCTTTGACTTTCTGCGCGAAATCTTGCCAGGTCCTGGGTATAAGGCGCCAGTTGCTTGGTCGGGCGATTGTACAGTACGGCAATTTGCAGTTCACTGAGCAGAGAACTCTCATAAAGAGCGTTTTGTTTGGCTTGCTTTGCTAAGCGCTGCTGATAATTGCCAACGACCAGCCCCAGTACGGCACCAGCAACAACGATTCCTAAGCTTCCGACATATACACAAATAATTTTTAGATCAGTGCGCATGGTCGATGAATGTAAGCACTCATATATCTATAAAACCCTATATGTGACAGCATTTAGCAGACTCCAGGCAACTTTTTGCAAGCAACGCCACGTACCAGGACAGAGTTCGTAGTGGATGGAAAATGGGGTGGATGATGGCTGTGTTTAGCCAAATATCTCCAACCGCGTCGCGCTGAATTTGCTCATGTATGTGCCATGGATAGGTGCCTGACTCTCTACGAAATGCGGCCAATATTCATCAAGCTTTCATGATATTTCGCGAAAAGTGAGACCGCCTCTCCAAGCTCCAGCAATCAGTGACTCGCAACTGGGACGACAAACTAAGGCCATTCCTCAAGGAATCAGCACAGTGACATTGTGTTGACATTAATAAATGGTTTCAATTCTCTTAACTCAATCATTATCGGGCCACAATCTTGTGAGACTTGCTGACGCCGTAAACCTGGCTTTGAGACCAACGCTGAGATACGCCAGCAAACTCAAGTGCAGAGCGCATCAGGGCTAAAGGCTTTGAGGATTTTGAAAAGGAGGGGTCTGTGACCACGAGCACCTGGTTCAATGCCACCCAACTGCGACGCGATTGGTTCTCAAATGTGTCGCGGGATTTATTGGCCGGGACCGTAGTGGCACTAGCGTTGATTCCCGAAGCGATCGCCTTTTCCATCATTGCTGGGGTCGATCCCAAAGTGGGGTTGTACGCCTCTTTCATCATTGCCGTAGTAACCGCTTTCGTGGGCGGCCGGCCGGGGCTCATTTCCGCCGCGACCGGAGCCATGGCGCTGCTAATGGTGTATTTGGTTAAAGACCACGGGGTGCAATATCTGTTCGCGGCGACTATTCTCACGGGCATTTTTCAAATCATTTTTGGGGTGCTGAAACTGGGGAAGCAAATGAAGTTTGTGCCCCGCGCGGTAATGGTGGGGTTTGTGAATGCTCTGGCTATCCTCATTTTTCAGGCGCAATTGCCCCAGTTAGAGGGTGTGTCTTGGGGGGTGTACGCGATGGTGGCGATCGGGTTAGCCATCATCTACCTGTTGCCGCACATCACACAGTTTGTGCCGTCGCCGCTAGTGGCGATCGTGGTGCTCACCGTAGCGGCTATGACGCTGAATTTAGATGTACCGACCGTAGGCGACATGGGCGATCTACCCACCACGCCGCCAATTTTCATGCTGCCGCAGGTGCCGCTGAATTTTGAGACCTTGGAGATCATTCTGCCGGTGTCATTGACGTTAGCGATCGTCGGCTTATTGGAGTCGCTTTTGACGGCTTCATTAGTAGATGAGTTGACCGATACCCCCAGCGACAAAAATCAGGAGGCCAAAGGTCAGGGCATCGCCAATATCATCACGGGCTTTTTCGGCGGCATGGCAGGATGCGCCATGATTGGTCAGTCGGTCATCAATATTCAATCCGGGGGCCGCAAGCGACTTTCAACCCTTTCAGCGGGAGTATTACTGCTATTTTTCATCCTGGTGCTCGGGCCCTGGGTGAGTCAGATTCCCATGGCGGCGCTCGTGGCGGTGATGTTCATGGTCTCCATCGGCACCTTTAACTGGGCCTCGATTAAAAACATTCGCCGCATTCCCAAGAGCGAAACGGCAGTGATGTTAGCCACTGTGTTGATCACGATTCGCACTCACAACCTCGCGATCGGGGTCATTGTGGGAATTGCCCTGAGCACTGTGTTCTTTTCCAACAAAATTGCGCAAGTGATCTTTGTGGATTCGGCCCTGAGTCCTGACGCAAGGGAGCGCACCTACAAAGTAGCCGGGCAACTCTTCTTTGTCTCTAGCGAAGATTTTCTCAATGCCTTCGACTTTGAAGAAGAGTTAGAACGGGTGATTGTCGATTTCAGCCATGCACATTTGTGGGATCAGTCAGCGGTGAATGCGATCGATCGCGTGGTACTCAAATTTCGCCGTCACGGTGCTGATGTCGAACTGTTGGGCATCAATGAAGCGAGCCAGTCACTCCTGAATCGATTGGCCATTCACAATGATCCTGATGCCCTGAAGCAGTCTGCGAACCATTAGAGCTAGAGCCGATGAAACAAATCTTGCTGTGTACGGATGGATCGGTCTTTGCCCAAAGCAGCTATCAATATGCTGGATGGCTGGCTCCCCGGCTACAGGCCCAGGTCAATGTGCTTTATGTATCGGATATTCGCAGTCAAAAGGTGGCTTCGACCGGCAACTACAGCGGGGCGATCGGGCTGGGAGCATCCCGGGAATTACTGGATCAGTTAGTCGAACTCGAACACGATCGCGCCAAACTTAACCACCAAAAAGCGCAGCTCATTTTGCAAGATGCAGAACAGCAACTGCAGGCTGCTGGCGTAACGCAACTCCGGCTCATTCATGAAACAGGTTATCTAGTGGATGTGTTGCACGACTTTGAAGCCGAAGCCGACTTAATTATGCTCGGCAAGCGGGGAGAAGCCGCCGAATTTGCTAAAGAGCATTTAGGCACCAAAGTAGAGCGCATTGTCCGCGCCAGCCACAAACCTTGCTTAGTCACCACCCACGATTATCAACCGATTGAACGGCTCCTACTGGCCTACGATGGCAGTCCCAGCGCGCAAAAGATGCTGACCTTCCTGCTGGCGTCTCCAGCATTTAAAGGATTAGAGTTACATATTGTAACTATTGGCAAAAAAGAGGATGATGTAACAGCTCAAGCCCATTTACGAGAAGCAGACTCACAAGCGCAGGGGGCGGGATGGCAACCGATTTGTCACCTAATTCCGGGGGTGCCAGAAGCGGCGATCGCTCACTATATCGAAGCTCACCAAATGCATTTGCTGCTAATGGGGGCCTACGGTCATAGCCGTATTCGCCGTCTGATTATTGGGAGCACCACGCTGCAACTGTTACAGAGCAGTCCGGTACCGGTATTGCTATTTCGCTAACGAGGGCGATCGCGCCTACTCATTCTGCTCACTATGGTTATGACTACTGATGAAAACATGGCTATTACTAATCGCATAAATTTCCGCAACTTGCGGGGCGATATCCTCGGCGGCCTCACCGCTGCCGTGGTTGCCCTGCCAATGGCACTAGCCTTCGGGATTGCGTCAGGGGCCGGGGCCGCGGCTGGCCTCTGGGGCGCAATTCTCGTCGGCTTTTTTGCCGCCCTGTTCGGGGGGACCCCGAGCCTGATTTCTGAACCGACCGGCCCGATGACGGTCATTATTACTGCCGTCATTGCAGCTACCACGGCCAGCGATCCTGAAAACGGGTTAGCTATGGCATTCACGGTAGTGATGCTGGCAGGCGTCTTTCAAATCGGCTTTGGTCTATTAAAGCTGGGCCGCTACATTACGATGCTGCCTTACAACGTCATTTCCGGTTTTATGACTGGCATCGGTGTGATTCTGATTTTCATGCAGCTCGCGCCTTTCCTGGGGCAAGAAACGCCATCCGGCGGCGTGTGGGGCGTCATTACAAATCTCCCCAACCTGATTACGAATCTCAATCCTTGGGAAACTGGGCTCGGTATTTTGACCCTGGCAATCTTATTTCTTTATCCCAATACCCTGAAAAAATATGTGCCGCCTCAGCTCGTAGCGCTGGTGATTGGCACCATTGTTTCTTTGCTCTTCTTGCGCAATATCGACATCCGTACCATTTCCACCATTGGGGAAATTACGCCCGGCCTGCCAGACTTTCAGTTCCCGACTTTTACCCCCGGCAACCTGCGTTTGATGTTTGTCAACGCGATGGTACTGGGCATGGTCGGTTCTATTGACTGCCTGCTGACTTGTCTGGTGTCTGACAGCCTGACCCGCCATGAGCACAAATCCAATAAGGAGCTGATCGGCCAAGGGATCGCCAATATCGTGACCGGCCTGTGTGGGGGTATTGCTGGCTCCGGCGCAACCACGGCGACCGTGGTGAACATTCAAGCCGGTGGTCGCACCGCCCTTTCAGGGATCAGCCGCGCCTTAATTTTGCTGGTGGTCGTGCTCTGGGCCGCCCCCCTCACATCTGGCATTCCCCTCGCCGTGCTCGCGGGCATCGTCCTCAAGGTGGGCATCGACATCATTGACTGGGGCTTCCTCAAGCGGGTACACAAGATTTCTTGGAAGGCTGCCGGGATTGTTTACAGCGTCGTCGCTTTGACTGTGTTTGTGGACTTGATGGTGGCCGTAGCAGTCGGCGTCTTTATCGCCAACATTCTCACCATTGCCCGTCTAGAAGAGCTGCAGACTGAATCAGTCAAAACCATCACGGATGCGGATGACCAAATTGTCCTCTCGGCTGAAGAGAAGACCATTATCGATCAGGCCAATGGCCGCATTTTGCTCTTCCATCTCAGTGGACCGATGATTTTCGGCGTTGCCAAGGCGATTTCACGAGAGCATGATGCGATCGGCACTTACGACGTGTTGATCATCGATTTGAGCGAAGTGCCTGTTTTGGGCGTCACCTCTTCACTGGCCTTAGAAAATGCGGTGCAAGAAGCAGTGGAAGATAACCGCGAGGTAATGATCGTTGGGGCAACCGGTAAAGTGCATCGGCGTTTAGAAAAGCTGGGCATTGGCTCCCTGGTGCCGGATGACCACTGGCTAGAAGATCGCATACAGGCTTTGGAAACTGGGCTCGCGATCGTTCAGCGTCAGCAAGCCACACCGCCGACTACGTCACCACTACCAGAAACGGTTTCATAGGGATAGTTCCTGATCACTGTCAAAACAGGAAAAACCTTCGTGGTCTTTGTCTAA
>CAZFWL010000012.1:14237-16055 GCA_964522775.1 uncultured Halomicronema sp. | reverse complement strand
CCTTTTTTGATGAAGGGGTGTCGGGGGTGAGCTATCAACCAACGACTGGTGACTACTTCTTGTTTAGTAAAGACTTAGGCGGCAGTGAAGCTGATCAGACTTTCCGCTACGACTTGGCAACGGGGGATGTGACCCTGCTAACGGATGGGACCTCGCGCAATGGTGGCGGCGTATGGTCAACGTTGGGCGATCGCATTGTCTACACATCCACTCGACGGAATGGCGCCGATGGCGACCTTTATGTGATGGATCCCCAAGAGCCAGAAAGCGATCGCCTGCTAGCTGAGGTATCAGGTGGGGGCTGGTTTCCGACGGATTGGTCACCCGATGATCGCCAAATTGTCGTGATTGAATATGTCTCGATCAACCAAGCCAATCTCTGGCTGTTCGATGCCGAAACGGGAGAGCGTACGCAACTAACGCAGCAACCTGACGAAGTATCGGTAGCTTATCTGGAGGGTATTTTCAGCCCTGATGGGAAGCGTTTGTATACCGTCAGCGATCGCGATTCTGAGTTTTTGCACTTAGGGTATATCGACTTAGAAACGCTGGAGTTAACCCATCTGACTGCCGATATTCCCTGGAACATTGAGGCCACTGAGTTGTCTCCAGATGGCTCGCAGATCGCTTTTATCATCAATGAAAATGGAGCTAGTGTGCTGTATGTGATGGATACAGTCACAAAAGAGCGGCGGACATTTGACGCAATTCCTGCCGGCCGGTTGCGAGGCTTGGAATGGCGCAATAACGGTGAGGAGTTGGGGTTTACGCTGTATTCGGCACAATCCACGGCGGATGTCTATGCTCTGGATGTCACGACAGGAGCCATACAAAGATGGACCCAAAGCGAGACAGCGGGCCTGAATCTAGACACCTTTGTGGAGCCAGAGCTCATTTCTTGGGAGAGTTTTGACGGACGCACCATTACGGGTTTTCTGTACCGGCCGCCAGCAGACAAGTTTCCTGGCCCCCGCCCGGTGGCGATGTATATTCACGGCGGACCAGAGGGACAGTTTCGCCCCACTTATTTAGGCCGCTTGAATTACTACATCAATGAGTTGGGCATTGCCATGGTGTTTCCCAATGTTCGGGGGTCAACGGGCTATGGCAAAACGTTCACCAAGCTCGACAATGGTTATTTGCGGGAGGACTCGGTCAAGGATATCGAGACGCTGCTGGATTGGATTGAGGCGGAACCAGGGCTAGATGGCGATCTCGTTCTGGTCAGCGGCGCAAGCTATGGCGGGTATATGTCTTTGGCTGTGGCGACCAATTATCCTGATCGCATTCGCGCGGCCATCAATGTTGTGGGTATTTCCAACTTTGTGACCTTTTTAGAAAACACGGAAGACTACCGCCGCGATTTACGCCGGGTGGAATATGGCGATGAACGTGACCCGGAAATGCGGCAGTTTTTGACTGATATCTCACCGCTAACGAGTGCTGACAACATTCAACAACCGATGTTGATTGTTCATGGGGCCAATGATCCCCGTGTCCCGTTGAGCGAGGCGGAGCAGCTCTTTGACATTCTCGAAGGGAAAGAGGTGCCGGTGTGGTACCTAGTGGCCACTGATGAAGGTCATGGCTTCGCCAAGAAGCAAAATATCGACTATCAGTTCTATACCAACATTATGTTTATGCGGCAGTTTCTGTTGGATGAGTAAGAGGTGCAGAGGCTGGCTGGTTGTTAGTGTTGCGGAAGTCCGTAAGTCGGTGCATACGCTAGGGTCGGGACAATATGCAGGGGAGCGTTTCAGCGAATAGTCACTGGTCGTGCGGGAAAACTTGGTGGGTGGCGCAACGAGTTTGCAGACA
>CAZFWL010000012.1:1518-14227 GCA_964522775.1 uncultured Halomicronema sp. | reverse complement strand
TTGCCAACTAATCAGAACAAATCTCAGGCCATACCTGTTAATGCGATGAAAGCTGGGAGGCTTTCTGAAACCGGATGTCCTCGGGATTTCTGCCTTCCAATAAGGTGATAAGCTATCTCCGCATTGCTTGTTGCTGAATCGGTGAATCGCCCTGTGTCTGACGCGAAACCTGCTCGTTCTCTGGCCAATATCGCTACTATCGTGGCGGCGGCGACGCTAATTAGTAAAGTCTTTGGGCTGGTGCGGCAACAGGCGATCGCTGCTGCCTTTGCGGTCGGGCCAGTCGCTGATGCTTATAACTTTGCCTATGTAATTCCTGGCTTTTTGCTCGTGCTACTCGGGGGCATCAACGGCCCATTTCACAGTGCCATTGTAAGTGTGGTGGCCAAGCGCGATCGCGATGAAATTGGCCCACTAGTAGAAACCATCAGCACCTTAGTGACGCTCATTCTGTTGCTAGTCGCGGTCGGAATGGTCGTTTTTGCTGCCCCAATCATTGATTTTGTGGCCCAGGGTTTGAGCGATACGGAACCAGCGGCGCGGGCAATCGCCATTCGCCAGTTGCAAATCATGGCCCCGATGGCAGTATTTGCTGGGTTGATCGGCATTGGCTTTGGCACATTGAATGCGGACGACCAATATTGGCTACCGTCGGTCAGCCCCATGT
The DNA here is from genome assembly GCA_964522775.1 of uncultured Halomicronema sp. Taxonomy (GTDB): domain Bacteria; phylum Cyanobacteriota; class Cyanobacteriia; order Phormidesmidales; family Phormidesmidaceae; genus Halomicronema. The sequence goes on along the minus strand of CAZFWL010000012.1, from coordinate 13,560 downwards.
TTTCTAGCGTGGCGGTCATTGCGGGGTTGGGGCTGCTGTATGTAGCGATCGGCAGTGACATGACCCAGCCAGATTATTTCATGGTGGGCGGCATGGTGTTGGCGGGTTCCACCTTGCTCGGGGCAGTCATGCAATGGTTGGTGCAAATACCAGCGTTATGGCGTTCTGGGCTAGGCCGATTGCGGTTACGGTTCAACTGGCGTGAACCTGGCGTCAGGCAGGTCTTCAAGATTTTGGGACCAGCGACCTTTTCGTCCGGCATGATGCAGATCAATGTGTTCACCGATCTGTTTTTTGCTTCTTATATTCCCGGTACGGCAGCGGCCTTAGGATACGCTACCCTGCTGGTGCAGACACCATTAGGGATTATCTCCAACGTGATTCTGGTGCCGTTTTTGCCCATTTTTGCGCGACTGGCTTCACCAGAAGACTGGCCCGAACTCAAAGATCGCATTCGTCAAAGTTTGATGATGGTCGCGCTAACCATGCTGCCGCTTGGGGTATTAATCATGACCCTTGCGCTGCCCATCGTGCAGGTAATCTATGAGCGTGGAGCCTTTGATCTGGCGGCAGCAGAAGTGGTCACTGCCGTACTGGTGGCCTATGGCCTGGGAATGTTTGTTTATCTAGCACGCGACGTGTTGGTGCGAGTTTACTACGCCCTGGGCGATGCCCAAACGCCTTTTCGCATTAGCCTCTTTAACATTGGTCTTAATGTCGTACTCGACTATTTCTTCATTCGCTGGTTGGGTGCCCCTGGTTTAGTCCTTGCCACGGTAGGGGTCAACATCACTTCGACCATTGCGATGGTGGTCATTCTGCATCGCAAGCTCAACGGACTGCCCTGGCTCGACTGGGGACGCTCGATATTCGTCCTCACCTTACTTAGCGGTGTGGCTGGCCTCGCCACTTACGGTACCCGTTTGGGGCTAGAGCAGGTATTGGGGATTGAAGGATTCATGAACCGCCTAGTGCAATTAGCGATCGCCAGTGCGGTTGGTCTCACCGTCTTTGGCCTGGGTACGTTAGCCCTCCGTATTCCTGAAGCAACTTTGCTGTTGAACCGGGTGCGATCGCGCTTCACTCGTTGATACAGATCTGTCTGCTCGAATTAACTCTAAATGGGAGCTTCAGCCAACCTGAAAATAAAAGGATGAGCTACCATAAATCACGTTTACTAGTAGGTCGACACTAACAAACGTGATGGTTTAGAAGCCCATTAGAAAAGGTAAAAAAGCAGCCTATTGCACTATCCTTCCACGTTGGTAACAGGCATCTATAGACTTAGCCTTCAAAATACTGAAGCCATACTTTTGAAACTTCATGCCAGGTTTCGCGTTTGGCTAACTCCCGAAACCGCTTACTTAAAGTTGCCAACTCATCAGGATTTTCAAGCAGCTCAATAATTCGATACGCAATTTTTTCCTGAGTATCTCGAGCTTCAGGTTCTCCCGAAACTTTGACACAATATTGCTTTTCCTTGAATGCCGCAAAATCAGTTGTGACGGGTACGCACCCAACCGCTGCTGACTCGCGCACCGAGATACAGTCAATTTCAGGATATGTACAAGCGTAGTAGTGAATGCTAGCTGTCTCTTTTTCAGCAATTAGCTTCTCTTGGCTCACACGACCATGTTCAAAAACACCGGGTTGCTGAAAAAGCATTTCCATCTCATTGCGCCAATCATCATACTTTGATTGTGATTCTCGACGCGACCAGCCATGATAAATATGCAGTTCAGCCTGTGGAATCCTCTCCACAATTAGAGGCCAACCTTGCCTCAGCATATTTTCTAAACCGCGATAATAACGCGACGAATATATTATTTTAAACGGCTGTTTTTGAACTTGATCACGGTTAAATATAGTTTGATTTACACCATTGGTGGCGATGGTGAATTTTGAGTCAGGAATATCAGGTAACAGGTCACGCTGAAACTTAGATTTAGCAAACACCTGATCAAATCGAGCAATTTTCTCAGGAGGATAAACTTTACTGTTTCCTAAAACATCATGCCAATCCCAACAAATCTTATTAGCAGAAACAGAACTAGGCAACAGATAAGGATGAGACAGAATAATTAGGGTGTCAAAGGAATCGTAAGGATTGAATTCATAGTGGTTGATGTAACGAACGCCATCATAATCTCCCTCAAGTCCCTCACAGTTACTGAAAACTGTCACTTCATGCCCAGCTTTAGCCCACTCCTTAGACAAATAAATAACCGCTGAATCAGTCCCACTAGTGCCTTTTTCTAGATTCCCAGGTGTCAGGCCCTCTTTTCGATTTCCAGTGTAATATACGATCGAATTATGAGGCCAGGTTTTTGATCTAGCTCTTCTTAAGGTATTAGCTATGCTTGGAAAACGAGCTCGAATTTTAGCTTTTGCAGAATTCAGAAACATATAAGAAGACCTAAGAACCCTAACCCTAAAATATATTTGAGTATTACAACTTAAAAAAGATGCCTTTACATGACATTAGGATTCCCATTCATAAGGCTTATTGACTTCTCCGGCAATTCGATTGAACTCCTCGATATATTCTGGCTTCATTTCCCGCCGCCAGCGCAAATCTAACTTAATTGCTAGGTCTGCAGCATCATAATATTTCTTTTTTTCTGAGTCCATAGAGCGTTCCTTCTCAATGCTCTTATACTTATCTATCAGCGAATAAGCTCCCTCATTTCCAGAAATGTCATGGTGACTATGCAGCCAGTATTTCAGCATCTCTGGTCTGAATTCTATATCCAGAAAGTGACAAATCTCAGCAACCGTTTCTTGCGGACGGCTAGCCAATGCCTCATATTGAATCTCAATATGATTTCCAGCAGGAAAACTCTTGCAGAACTCGTTTCTGTCTATTTGTTTTCTTCTCCATTCATCAGACATTTTTTCAATATCTCTGTGTGGATATTTTCTTAGGTATGAATTAACAACCGCACGACCATCTCTTACCAGATGAATAATGCAAGCTTCGACTCTGTTGTGTCTAAATTCAGATGATCTCAAACGTTTTTCACACCAGGTGATGGCTTTACTAGAGTCGACAATTACATCAACATTCAGCTTGGAAAATATATATGAATAAGGATTGACATATGCATCCTCTTTGTTTAAGGCATCTCTAATCCTGGATTCGAGCTTCAGGGGTATGAATGAATGAATCCGAGTCCCTGATAAACCAGTGGCTAATTTTTTTAGCCCACCTTGGTTAAACGTATTCTCCCAAAACTCTGAGTTGCGATTAACACAATCTATAAATACTTGTTTGCGATAGCGATTGGGAAGGCCTTTGAGTTCTCCAGCTGAGAAGCATCTAGGATGACTACCCAAAATTAAAGACAGTAAGCTGGAACCACTATGTCCAGATGAAATAATAAATGCAACTTTCTTTTTCATGAAAATACTATCAGAAACAAACATGATAATCAGATGAAAGGCAGATTTTATATGGGAGGAATTGGTCTTTGCTAAATTTATAAGTTAAAAATATGATGAAAAGATTGCTAGCCCGAGGTGTTTTCGCTTCGGAAAGGCTTGCTTGTCTTTTTAAGGTTGAATTCTTGAATCTATAATTAAGCTAGGAAAAGACCTCCTTTCGAAACTCATTTTGTAAGAGTTTTATCTATCATTTCTAAGATTCCTGGATGTATGTTTTCATCGATTTTTCTGGCAAAGTGATATTTTTTTGGAGAGATTTCCCGAAAATCTTCTGGTGTCAGAAATCTTGGATGACCTTTTTGAGAGCCCTTAAAGGTGAAAAAACGCTTGTGGTCATTACACAAGTTGAATGTATTAGAGTTGACTAAGATCGTTTGTATAATCGCTTCATCAGGAACCATAGTTTTTTTGAAGTATTTGATTACTTTGGGATTCTTCTCAGCAAACACGCGGATATAATCAACGCAAGTTTTGGATAATGTATGCCATTGATGACCGCGATAAAGCTTGAAGCTTTCTGAAAAAGGTGTTGTTCTTGCAGGAAGGCCAACAACAGGGCCATAGTTGGGATAGAGCTTGATTGGAGTGTTATTTTCGATCTTCGTTTTTCTAACTAGTAAAGGTTTTAATATCCACGATAGAGAGTTAGGTATTCTTATGTATTGATTTAAATAACGTTTTTGATTGTTTTCTTTCCATCGAGTGCTGGCCTCAGTGAATTTTATGAATCCCTCATATGGGGTGCTTTCTAAAAAAGTCGCCATATCATCTATCGATATAAGTGGGTAGTCTTGTCCAGAGAGATATATAAGCCAAGAGTACTCAACTTTCTTCTGATCTAAGTATGTGATCGCTCTAAAATAAGGGTCTATCAAAGAGAAATCACCCCGATATCTTTTGTTTTTCCCCTTTAAAATATGAACATTCTCTATGTTTGAGAAGATATCGGGGCTTAGGTTCGTTGTGGTATAGTCATGGTCTATAAGAATAAAAACTTCAGTTGAGTGTGATTTTTTAAGCGTCTGTACAAGTTTGAGTATTTGGTTTTCGTTTTTGTGCGTTTGTAAAAAGAATACTAGTTTTTTGCCCATAATTATTTCCTTGAAAGAGATTGACTGAATTGTGAAGTCTTGATTTTTCGTTTAGTCTAAATCGAATTCGCTTTCATTTCACTTTTGCTATCTCTCAGGGTGAAAATTATTGGCATATTTAATAAACCCTTAAAAGTATTTTTGCAGTTGATCTATTCTTCTAGGGATTTTTCTATTTCCTGGAGCTAAGGGGAAGACGACGTTTTAGTCCACTTATTCTGATATTGGCGATGCATTTTTTTATGTAGATGTCTTGCTTCCAGCGAGGGCTGAGGTTCCATGCTTTATACTGAGGAACTATTTCTTGGGCTAGTATTCTCTTCCATACTTCCTTGACCCTTTCCTTTGTTTTTTCTTGACTGCGTATTTTGCCATTTTCAATGATTCTCTGATAGAGCTGAGGGGTTTCCTTTAAACGTTCCAGTGTTCTGACAGCTTCTTCAGGAGTCTTAACTTCAAAGTAATCAAATTCTTTTTTGCCTTCACTTCTGAATGCAGATTCACAACCTAAAACTGCAGGCACTTCTGCATGCCAGGAATTATAGAGTTTGGTGGCAGGTTTCCATAGATGTTGATGGCTATTTCCAAACTCTCTTACAGCTAACACTACGTCGACATCGCTATAGTCATGCCACAGATGTCGAGGGCGAATTTGCCAATTCAGCCCCAGTGCCTTCAAACCTTCTACCCATTGCTGAGATTGTAGTTCTGGCGCGAGATTATATCTCAGTCCCATATAGGCAACGTTTTCAACTTTGTGACCTCTGGCTGGCTCCCGTGGAATGAGGCCTGGCTGTGGCCACAGAGGAATATAATAGCTATTCTTGATAGTCTTACATTCCTCTGGATTTTGTACCAAATGCACTTGAGCATATGGATGAGGATCGCGGTCAGCCTTAATACAAACCAGCAAGGTTGAAGAATTAGGTTTTAACTCATAGGGTAGTGAGTCCCTATGAGCGATAACAATACCTTCCTGTGGTAACTGATCAACTAGCCGACACGGGTAGTCGTTTTTTCGAAGGTGCAGGTAGGTTTGCAGCGTCCAACAGTAAATACCTCGACCAAATTCTTCCCAAAACTCATCTGCAGAATTCGGCATATCACTAGGCCAATCTTTTGCTGGAAGATAGAAATAGATGGGAGTCATAATTAATGCAAGGGTAACTGCTTAAACTTCCAGCCAAAGAGAAAGATCTCGACCGATCAAATCCTGCAGCTTTAAAATGTCATCACGATAACCGCTGATCAATTCTTTTCTGACACGATTAGGAAGCTCTGGCTTCCCTAAATTTTTCTTCTTGAGCGGCTGAGTTATTTTTTGACGAACTCCTTTGGGAAGAAAATGCTTAATCGAATCTTTTAGAGGATTGGGTTTATTGAGCAAAGAATTGAGAGTTTGATTTTTGGGTACGTTGGTTGGATTATGCTTCTTATTCGTGTTAGCCAAAAAGCTATTGTCAACTTCTAAGAAATCAAAAATTGATTTCAAGAGTTTCTGTGGCTCCGATCTTAAGTCCTCATATAGACATACATGAACGTTAGAGGTACCAAAGATTGAATAGTACCGTTCTAGCTGTTCAAAATAGAATCCTCGCCGACGATGGTGCCACTGAAAGCTCCACCCGTCATTAATACGCTGCTGTTCTTCTTTTAGAGCTCGCTCAAAGTTCGGATGGGGCTCGCGACCATTACTCAGAGAAAATAAGAAATGTGAATATGCCCTTTCAGCCGGATCTCTCAGAATGGCCACAATCTTAGCGTCAGGAACATAGCTATGAATTCGCTGAGCAGCTGTTTGGCTATAAATATAAGAAGTTGATGCTTCTCCAATTGCCTTCTCTCCATTGACATCAGCAAAGAGCTGCTGATAGGCATCCAAATCGGTGATGGCACTTTTCATTACAAATGGCCCAAAGGGACCAAGTCTTTCTTGAGTTTGCCCCTCTAAAGTGAAAAAATCTGGCTCCTTTTGATCCCTGGATGCAGGCATAAAAATGTCTGGGTGTTGCTTTAGATAATAATAGAGAGATGAAGTCCCTGACTTGGCAGCTCCAATGAGTAAAAAGTTTGGCATGTTCATGAATATAGCCTCCAAATATCTAGATTTCAGATAGCCATTGATCGGCAATTTTGTCCCAAGTCTCAAGCTGAACATATGACTCAAATTGCTTTCTCAAGCCTTCAATTTTAGATGGATTTTCTAAGAGATTAGCAATCTCTTGAGCCAGCTTCTCTTGAGTTTCTTCTTGAAAAGGATTTCCCGCAATTTTCAAACAATAGTCTTTATCTTTCAGCCCCCCATAGTTGCTTGTTACAGGGACACAGCCGACAAAAGCAGATTCACGTACGGTATTGCAATCAATTTCATCAAACGTGCAGCCATAGTAATGAATGATTGATGTTGACTTTTCTTGCATCAAGCGCTCCCGGCTCACTTTGCCATGTTCGAATACGCCAGGCTGCCGAATTAACTTTTGCATTTTCTGATGCCACTCTTTCGAAGGGCCTTTTGGCCAGCCATAAAAGATGTGTAATTCTGCGGATGGCACTCTTTGCTTGATCAAGGGCCAACCAATTTCCAACATGTACTCCAGGCCTCTTGAGTAGTTGGATGCGTATATTATTTTGTTGGGATCTTTTTGGTTGCGACTTAGGTCTTGAAACCCGGTATCTAAACCATTAGGAATAATGACTATCTTTTCGTCTGGGATATTAGGTAAGGTTGAGCGATGAAATTTATTTTTGCAGAAAATTTTGTCGTACTTTCCAAGTTTTTTATAGCTAGACTCTTCTGGTAATAAAACTCCTTTTCCTAGATCTAGCCACACTCTATTGGCTTTCACTGGAAAGTTCAGTCTCCAAGCAAAGTGCCACACTAGCAATGTGTCGAAGTGGTCATGCTTGTTAAATTCTTGATGACTACGATATGTCACCCCATCAAAAACACCGGAATTTTCACCGCAGCTATTGAAAACTTCGACCGTATATCCCTTCTTGGCCCATTCTTTTGCTAAATATATAATTCGACCTTCAGCACCACCAACCCCTGTTTTCAGACTCAAAGGTGACCATTCATAAGGAGTCTCAGTGGCATAAATTGCTATTGAGTTGCTTGGCCACTTTTTATAATGAAGCCTATTTTTGACCCCTAAGGATATATTTGTTATTTTTTGGGCTATTTTTTTTTGAGTCGTATAAGCCATTTCAAAATCCTGAGGAGACAGCAGCTATCGCTGCAATACTATATGCCTTATTGAAGAAAATATGATGTCGAATCTCTAGACTCCCTTAATCCAAAAATCGAGATAAAGTTCTTGGATTCCTGTCTTTATTTATGGAATATAGCCTTCCATTTTTATATATAAGAAACCCTAAACTCATGTAAGTCATCAGTAAGAGCATTAAAGCTATCTAGCTAAGATGCCGTCGTGCGAGTTTAAGCTAACTAAGCCTTGATCTTGTTTAATCGCTTCAACCACCTTAGCGGTCGCCTTTTAGGCCAGGCATATGTTACCCACCATGATGGCGGAACTATCACTATCCGTTTGCTGCCGTAATCGTCTTATGCAGCATCTGGAGTTGTCTTCCGGCAAGGGGTTTATCGGTCTGAGGGGGAGAGGAACGCTACGTAAGTCTGCTATTGATACTGATCATCTTTGTGTATTCACTATTGGGTTTGCAACAGGCTGACATCATCTGTCCTTGAGCCGCCGGTGATGTCGCTTACTGTTTTAACGCTGTGGCCTCTTTGAGGTGATTAGCGCTAGCGGGTAGTTTAGTGTTGCTCTGGGTACTCTAGGTTGCGATGAGTTGAAGTAACTGCTCTGCACCAGGGATTTGTTTGCGGGCATTGAGCGTCTGCGATATGAGATACCTCTTTGTCGGCTTTAAGTTTGGAGAAAGTTAAGTTTCAAAATTCATGAATCAATCTGCTATGAATGGAATCTATACGCTTGCAAACGACAGAGTTTATGACCAACTCGTAGCCTTACTAAATAGCATCGAGGTCAATGTCGGTAAAGACGTGCCTGTAGCGGTCATTGCCTACGATGACAATGTTGAGGCTGTAGAAGCTGAAGTTGCTCAGCGTGAGAATGTGTTTCTGATCAGCGATAAAGAGTGCTTTCAGCCATGGGAAGACTTTTCATACGAGGCCTGGAGGAAACATCCAACAGCATTTCCATTATGGTCTGAGCAAGGCATTTCAGGTGTAAACCGAATAGGCATGAACCGGCGCTATTACGCCTTTGATTCGCAAGCACCTTTTGAAAAATTTGTGTATTTTGACGCTGATATTCTTGTCTTAAACTCTCTGGACGATATCTTTAAGCAGACACATGAAAATGATTTCATCGTTTACGACTTTCAATATAAAGATCCTTCACATATATATAGCTTAGAGTCACCAAAGTTATATCAAGTCTTTTCAGAAGCTCGGATTAAGAGTGAGATTTTCTGTGCTGGTTTTTATGGAGGCAAGAAGGGCCTTTTTACATCAGAAGAACGTGCATGGCTGGCAGAACAGCTATTATCTGGCGAGGCAGAAATTCTATATCCTTCGGCCCCTAATCAGTCTTTGCTGAATTATATGAAGATGCGATTAGATATTCCTGTCTATAACTTCGCGCTAGAACTTCCGCCTGAGCGACGCACGGGATGCTCAGTCACTTCACCGCATTTTGAAATGGTTGGCGAAAACTTGCTTTATGACAAAGGTGAGAGGTTGACTTACCTACACTATATTGGTGTTTCCTCCTCCATTTTTAGGCGTCTTTGTCAGGGAGAAAACATTGATTTTTCATATCGAGATATTTTCCTGCACTATCGATATCTTAAGGATCCTGATGCTAGGCCAGTCTACTCTGGGAAATTAATTCCTTCTCAGCCTAAACCATCCAGCATTAGACAAAAGGTATTGAAGAAATTAGGTGTCCATTGATTTTGAGGCGATCTGAAATATGAGTAGTGGCGTGTATATCGTTGCCAATGATCGCGTATTTGACCAAGCGATCGCGTTACTAAGTAGCTTGCGGGTCCGTGATCCTGATATTCCAGTATTCATGATTCCTTTCGACGATAATCATGAAAAAGTTTTGTCTGTTTGCCGTGAAAAATTTAATGTTCAACAGTATCCAGATTTGAAGTTCTTAGAGGAACTGACTCAAGATATTGCTGATATATTTCCAAGGGATTTTTTGCGGCTACCTAACAAAATGCGGAAGTTAGGTTGCTGGTTCGGCCCTTTGGATGAATTCGTCTATATTGATACTGATATTCTACTCTTCCAAAGTATTGAGAAAACCCTGGCATATCTGGAAGAATTTGATTTCTTTTGCTGTGATTTTCAGCAGAAAGGGCGTGGATTAGCAGAAGTTTTTAATCCTATCGTTCAAGAGAAAGAAGTATTTTCTGAACTTGAACTACAAGATGTCTTCAATAGCGGATTCTGGGGGGGGGCGAAGAAACCTCTTTTCTTACGAGAAGATGCTAGATATTTTGAAGGAGTGTGCGGCGCATCGGGAATACTTTGACTTCTCGACAGGCACTACAGATCAACCCGTCCTTAATTATTTAGTCTTGAAGACTGCTGAGAAACGAGTCAATATTGCTCGAGCTAACCCTGATGAACCAGGGAATTGGGGTGGGAGTTTACATTTCGAGAAAATCGGGCATGTTTTATATGATAAAGGTCGCTGCTTGAGATATTTGCACTGGGCCGGTACACCAATTCAACCTGGTGGTGCCTATTGGGATCTTTGGGAGTACTATCGATTTCTCGATGTTGAGGAACCCCTGAGTAATATTTCAAGGAACCAGAACTCAAGCTCGACTGGATTAGTCAAAAAACTGCTGTCTAAGTTACTGAATCATGCTGGGCACTGAGCCTAAGCGCAAGCATATCTGGAGTATAAGCCTACTGTCATGAGCAACCCAAATGACTACACCTTTTGTACATTAGCTTTAGGGCAAAGATATTGTCTTTTGGCTAAACAGATGTCTGAAAACTTGAGCCAGCAGGCGCCTGGACATAAGTTGGTCGTACTAACTGACAATCCAGAAATCTTTTCCGATTGTGAAAATGTTGTCCCTGTGTTTTTTAAGCAGCAAGGGGTTCTACACTGCTATCACGACAAACGCTTCGCTATTGAACAAGCTTTGAAGCTTAGTGATACTGCCGTGATGATCGACGTCGATGCTGGGTTTGAAGATGTTGTTGCAGATCTGAAATTTGAGCCAGGCATTGAATGTCATAGTGAAAATTTGATTCAGCACGTTTCAAAGTGGACCCCTGAGCGGCTTGAAACTCTACATAAAGTCGCCAAGAAAGTTGATGTCAATATTGATCAGGCTACTTGGATTGGCGAATCTCTTTTTTCTGTAACTAAGGATGGCGGAAAAGAAGATTTATTCCTTCAATATTGGGGTCAAATTGGTCGTTATTTAGAGCTGAATAAGATTCATGCGGGTAGCGGCAATGCTATTGGCTTGGCTGCGGAAAAAGTGGGTTGGAAACCGCGTAAAAGCGATACATTTCTCCATCTAAAATCTCTCTGGAATCATTTCGATGCTTCTTTGCAGAGGCCTGCCCCGACAGTAATGAGTCGTTTACGGCGTAAGTTTAACTTTCATTTTCGCTTGAATCTGCAACGAATCAAAGCGTTAAAAGATTTTGAATTCTACTATCGGTAACTGAACTGGGCATCAGTTCTTGACTTTCTACTCTCTCATGCCTTGCATCTGGTGATTTGTACCTTGCTGCTTAGCTGTTTCAAGCAAGAATTTATTTGCTTGGACTTTCCTAATGATTGGGCTAAGCCACGGACCCTGTACGAGAAAGAGGCCAAAAGCGGAAGCGGGCGATGCCGATGACGTTGTCTTGGGGAAGGATGCCCCAAACATGGGAGTCGTTACTGTCGTTGCGGTTATCGCCCATTACAAATAGACCGCCAGTGGGGACCGTGATAGAGCCCATCAGGTAGTCAGGTGCTTCCAGAGTGTAGCTTTCTTGTAAGGGCTTGCCGTCGACCAACACGTGATGATCGGTGACGGTGACAGTTTCGCCGGGAGTGGCAATCACTCGTTTGATGAAGGCTTGGTCGCCTCGGTAGCCATATTCCCGCAATTGTGGAGGTGGCTGAAAGACGATGATATCGCCGACGTGGGGCGGATGTAGGCGAGTGGAGATTTTGTCGACTAAAAGGCGATCGCCGATATGCAGCGTCGGCTCCATGGAGTTGGAGGGAATGAAGCGAGGTTCGGCAATGAAGACGCGGAGAAAGATTGCAATGACGAGGGCGATCGCCAGAATCCGAATATTCTCACGCTGACTCTCCCACAGGCGACGCCACAGTGATAACTCTGACGGCGAGGCTGACTGCTCTGAGGTATCAGGGATCGATCGTTCATCGGGCTTAGACTTCATCGCACCATTGCTTAAAACCGCGTTTCATACTCTAACAGGACACCGGAGCGATCGCGGAAATCCTCATAGCTAGTGGTCCCC
>CAZFWL010000012.1:0-1507 GCA_964522775.1 uncultured Halomicronema sp. | reverse complement strand
TAGCGCGTGTTGAATTGGAACGGCGTGTCATTGGTTAACACCTTCAAGACTGAAACCGAGATGGTCGGGCTAACTTCAAAGCCCACTTCCGCGCCAATGTCTGAACCATCATTAGCCTCAACTCCCCCCGAACTATCGGATACCTGGAATAACCGCACCTCACTAATGGGCACGGTATCACCCAGAAAATCGCGCACCGTATTCAGCAGGGCCGACCCGACAAACGTCCCAATGCCTGTTAAGGCGTTATCGCTGCCGAGGGCATCAATGGCACCAATGACGTTGCCACTCAACAGGCCCACAATTTCGCCTTCTGAACGGGGGGGCGAGCTGCTCAACGACAAATTACGTGAGGTGGTCGTGATATTGGCTAACTCGCTTGCGGGGCCGGTATAGCGAGCTCGAATGCGCACTAAGCGATTGCCTTGTTGAGTCAGTCCGATAGATTCAAGGGTGGTAGTGTCTGGGACTTCATTACGGGGAAAGGGCCCCCTGGTCACCTGAACACCAGATGAGTTGTTTTCCGGTAATGAGGTTTGCAGCGTCACATCCAGTAGCGGATCAAAAGATCCGCGAAAATCAGCGCGATCGTCATCGCCAGCTAGCCGCAGTTCTACCGCAAAGAGGCCGATGCGTCCCGACGGGAGCTGAATAGTGCCTGTAGGACGCAATGTAGCCAGCGTACCGTCTAACCGCATGCCGCCCTGGGCATTCACATCGAGATAGTTGCCCTGCACGATATTGATGTTGCGCTGCAGCAAAATGCGCAGATCGGCAAATGCAAATGGCGGAAAAATACTATCGCCGCCATTGCGATCAACTGGGGCGACGGGAGTCGCGCCGCTACCCTCGGGAATCGTGATGGTGCCGCTGGATAAGTCAATTTCTCCAGTGAGCTGTGGCCCGATCAATAAGCTGCCCACCAACCGCATTTCGCCGTTTACCTGTCCCTCATAGAGCCCCTGCAAATCAAGGGCAATGTTGTCGAGATTTAGGGTCAGGGGCTGGTATTGGGGGCTCGACTCTTCGGGAGTTGGTGACTCGTTTGCAGGGTTTTCAGGGGCCGTCGATGCGTCATCCTCATCAGGGGAGGAAGCCTCGTCATCGGCAAAGTCGGCAAACGTATCCAGTGGCAGCAATAGGGGAAATAGGCCGCGCGCGGAGAGTTGCCCCTCGCTAAATTGCCCCGTGAGCTGCTCGACTTCGATCGCTTGAATGCTGGGTACCAAGCGAATTCGCCCAGTGACATCGGTCATGGGCACTGGCAAGGCACTGGCTGAAATGGTGGCGTCGTCTAGCGTAATCAAGCCTTCAAATGTCTCAGGCAAACTGTTGTTGGTTTGCAAATCGCCAGCGATATTAAGGATGACTTCGCCCTGGCCGTCCTCCCATGCCACCTGTTGAGTAAACAAATTGAGTAACGCCAAGCCTTCATCTTTGACATTGGCGCGGAGTAAATAGGTTTGGTCGGCGGGTTCAATATCTACAAAACCTAGAGGGTAAGGAA
>CAZFWL010000011.1:0-17029 GCA_964522775.1 uncultured Halomicronema sp. | reverse complement strand
AGAGAGTTTTCCCTTACTTCCGTCCTGGCCAGAACCCTGGTCGGATGAACGATTTTCTTGACGAACAGATTACTTAACCTTAGAACCGCGATAGGTTAAACCATCAATGTGCTGGCTAGGAGCATTAGTCGCAACTCGGCGAGTCACAACAGCTCCGCGATAAGTACCAATGACTTCTTCAAAGTAGTTGAAGCCAGTCTGGCAAGGTTCGTAATCGGCACCACGATAACGTAAGCTCATAATTTCGCCTCCAAATGACAACAAGGATGTTGATCGTGTAGTGAAAGAGGCGCGTTCCTTCAGAGATTAACCTCTTACTTCCGTCCTTTCCAGATGCGCTGGTCGGATGAACGATTTGCTTTCTGTATATAACGATACGGTTTTGATCTGACTTTGTCAAGTGGAAAGATCATTCTCATTGATAAATGATGACTAAACGTAAACAGGCAAAGGCCAGAATTGCCGCATGAGTGCAGCTCTGAACGGCTCAGCTACTCGTCGAGCCCTGAAAATCTAGCCTGTGAGCCACTCTGACATTCAACTGGAGTGAAACATTCAGAAGCGCATGAAGCTCGTCTCGACCAGAATCCTTCGCTCGATGGTCGTGCCTGGCAGCGACTTTTGGTAACTTGCCAGTAGTAAAGAGTGTTGGTGTGCTGTGGTTCCTCTCAAAGATGACAACCCAATCAAAATTACGCCTTACGTCACCTATGGCCTGATTGCCGTCAATTTATTGGTGTTCTTCTACGAATTAACGTTGTCGCCGGTCGAGTTGATGACGTTCTTTCGCACTTGGGCAGTGGTGCCAGAACAATTGACGCAAGCGCTGCAGGCTCCTGGCGGGGTCACTATTTTTACAGTGCACGAATGGTTTACCCTCGTTTCCGCACAGTTCATGCATGCGGGTTTCTTGCACGTGGGCGGCAACATGCTCTACCTGTGGATCTTCGGAAACAACGTTGAGGAAGAGCTGGGGCACGCTCGCTTTTTGCTGTTCTATTTGATTTGCGGCATTCTTGCAACGCTGGCGCAGTGGTTCTTTGGTATGTACTCGGAGATTCCTTCTCTCGGGGCAAGTGGGGCGATCGCGGGCGTCATGGGTGCCTATATTTTCCGCTTCCCGGATGTTCGAATTCTGACGATTGTGCCGCTGGGATTCTTGTTCCTACCTTTGAGAATTCCAGCCATGTTTTACCTGGGCATTTGGTTCTTGCAACAGGCCGCCTATGGCTTGGCTAGTCTCAACGCTCCCGCCAACATTGGCATGGCCGAAGGTGGTATTGCCTACTGGGCCCATGCAGGGGGATTTATTTTTGGCGCCATGATTGGCCCATTACTAGGGCTGCTAGACAACACTACAGAGTCGTTACCCTCTAAAGATCTATAAAAAATTAGGTCTACGTGAGGTGTGTTGCCGATTAGAAATGGCAATGGCGGGCAGTTTGTGCAAACTGCCCGCCATTTATTTGGCTCAGGAAGATAAGTGATGTTGTGTGCTCAATGATTGAGATGCGGTCGAGGCTGGCTTGAAGGTTCAAGCTCCTAAGGCTCGGCTTATGCGATCGCCACTGGCTGGCGTTCTGTCACGGCCTGTCGCAAAAAAGTCACGAGCTCGTTGGAATCACGCGCTTCCAGATCGGATAACAAAGTATGTTGCTCCTGATTCCAGCCCGCCAATTCGCTAGAAGACAACAGCGACTCATCACGACGGCTATTGCCCAGGCGGTACCAGAAGGCCATTCTCATGTTGGTATCTAAGTCGCCATAGACTTCCGTCAGACGGGTCGGCACCCCGTGTAAGATTTCTTCCAAGGCGGAGGAACGATCTTCACGGGGGAGCTGCTGCAACTGTTTAATCACGGTCTGCACCTTTTGAGAGAAAAAAGCGCTGGGCGTAGCCGTATTAGAAGCTCGATGCAGCCTTTGCACTAGATAGTTCAAGACTACTAAGCGAGTCTGAGCATTGGCAGAAAAAAAGCGGTCAACAGAACTTTCTATTGGAGAGTTTTTAAATTTGGCGGTGGTCATTGTGGAATCCTAAGCCTTTTATATTGAAGGAGCGAGCAGTCAACAGAAAGCAGAGCTGATCTCTAAATAAAGCTGCGTATACGCAAGCCACCACAGAGCAACCTTGTCAACAATATGGGCATGACCGGGTTACTGCATCTGTTCACTAGCGATCCAGACCATGTGCGTGGGTCGATAAAAGCCCATACACCTAGCCTGGGGATCAAGTACTTAGATGGAGTCAGCGATGTCGAACCTTACTTATTGTATTGATCCCCAAGATTGAATATCAACGGATGATCTTTAGGTTTTTCTTCAGGTTTTATAAAGCGTGCGTACCGTCATTTGACCCATTTCCTTTTTCTCCTAAAAGTGACGAAGAAATATGAGGGATCAAAGGAACTGATGATTGGATCAAGTGTTCTTCTGTGTGTCTAAAAATACAATGCTGTCTGAATGCTACCAGTTTCGTGGGGTAGGGGATTCGCGTTGCCCTTACGGATGAATTTGTTATTCTGCTATGTTCAACCATAGAAGGGGTGCAATCAAAGTAATATTTTGAATGAACGGTCAAATTTGGCCATCAGTCTAAACGTTTGCTGAGGCAAGTACTCTGTATGTTCAGGCGTAAGTCCGCTCCCTTACTCACATATCTCAGTCAGAAAACCGAATTTGAAGGCATCTTGCATGCGGAAGGCATGCTGCGAGTGGATGGCATTGTCCATGGCACGGTTGATGTACACGGTGACTTAGAGATTTCATCCACTGGTTTAGTAGAGGGGCCAGAAGTAAGGGCTCACAATTTAGTCGTTCATGGAGTGCTGAAGGCACGTGTTGTTGCGAAGGGGAAACTAACGCTGAGCCGCACTGCCCGCTTAGAAGGCGATGTCGTTGCTGGGTCACTAGAAATTGAGTCGGGTGCCTATTACACCGGCTTTATTGAAACTCAGGATGCGAAATCTTTGCCGCCTTCTCGCGAATTGCCTGAACTCTATGGAACGACTGATAGCCCGTACGGAACGACTGATACTCCGTCGCTGAATTCCTAGGGTTCGCCGATCAACCAGGAAAGGATGCCAGCGATCGCGATTAATCCCAACCACGTGGGCAAACTACTCAACAACGTTCCCACATTGGCCCAACCATCGACCAAGGTGGATAGCGCCCAAGCGATCGCAATTAGCACTAAACCATAGATAAAACTCATTACAGATTTGCCTGTGATGTGAGTGTGCCGTCCACACTGACTATAGTGTTCATTCCGACGTGGATGCCATATTCTTAGGTGCCACACACCATGACACTTAAGAATCCTGCCTATCGTTGGGCTGGTTCTTGGCGTCGTCACTCATCATAAGAATATCTAAGTTAAACGAGTCAGCGACCCAGTGGGTGTTTTGCTGACTCTTGTCGCAACCTAGTGAGGGCTATGACGATGACTGCTAAATTCATCACGATGCTGTACCGTCCCTTAGCAGCGCTTGGAAGTTTGGCTCTATTGGCCGGTATCGCCCCCGTCTTAGCTCAAACCGCAAACTCTGAAAGCATTACCTTGGCGGCGTATCCACCCGCTACTGCAAGTGTTAGCGGTAACATCGTGGGCTCTTATTCCCTCGCCAACATCGCTAGCAACGACCCACAGGGGAACCTCTGCGCTGGATTTGCCGCCGCCAATCCTGACCACATTTTGACGCTACAAAGTGATTTCCCGACCCTCACGATTACGGTCGATAGCGGCCAAGACACAACCTTGCTCGTGCAGGGGCCAGACGATAACTCAATTCATTGCGGTCAAGATATCAGCCGAAGCAACTTGGATGCCCAAGTTGTGGACACCAATTGGCGAGCTGGTACTTACCGAATTTGGGTGGGAGCTCACGAACAAGGGCAAAGATTCGGCTACTCGCTAACGGTTGCGGAGTAGAGTTGCTCAGCTTCGGACAAATCAGCGAGCGTGTCACTGGATACGCTCGCTGATTTAGTTGCTAGAGGCAGCGTGCACCCTTTGGCGTTGGTGCCGTACTTCTTACAAGCATCAGTCAGTTTGGCTAGAGAACGACATCCAGGCGATCGGCATATCCAGTCATTTCAACATAGCCAGTTGCATTGACAGGCAGGTCAGCTCTTGTGCCGGTAAAGCCTACAGCCCCCTCCCAATAAGTCGTCGAAATATTGAGCTCTTGATTCGCCACAAGCGATTGGCCGTCTAGAATTAGGTCTAGTTTGGGAACTTCAATATGCCATTGCGCTGGATAGTTGGCTTGACTGGTGGGGCTGTGCCAGGTGTCGACAACCTCGATCGTCCACTCGGTGTGGTCAATGGTTTGAGTTTCACCGGTTGGACTGATGTAAGTTCCACTGGAAACGTCAGTGATGTCGCCATTCTCTTGGCGCAATCCGTAGAGCATCAAAGCTGAGCCATCATCTAACTGTAAGGAAAACCAATCCCAGCCAACGGTACCGGGGCTGAGAGCGCTGGTGGAATATTCGTGATCTTTCCAAGTCAGTCCAGTGACGGCGAAGGTTTCGTCGCCAATCGCAATGGTGCCTTGACTTTGTTGCTGAACAATCGAGTAGTAATAAGAGGCATTCCCGGGTTCAGCCCCTTTCTTGCTGTAGCCGCGATCGCCCTGCAGCACTGGTGGCAGGGTTTCGTCCAAAATCAAGTCCAGTGTGACATCATCTGCCGCAGCAGCCAGGTACACTTTGCCCGGCTCAAGCTCTGTGGCTGACCAGTTTTCCAGCCATACCCGATAGGGCTGCGCCTGAGCTCCTGCCAGACCGGCTGATGGCCGACTAAAGCGCTCATGGGGATAGAATGTCTGGGCGTCAATGTCGCTGATAGTGAAGTGTGAAAAATAAATCTGGTTTGAACGCCAATCAGAAGCCTCGGCGACGGCAGCTGTCTCCGAGGTCAGGGCGCGGCGAAAGAACGTGAGTTGATAGCCAAACTGATGTCCTGAATCAGTTTCTAGGTTGCCGGTGTAATACCACCACTCAGTTTGATAGCCATTGTGGGGGCCTAGGTCGTCGGGAAAAATCAGCGATCTCGGTTCAGTAACGCGCAAAAAATCGTCAGTGTTTGTGGCGCTTGCCTCCGATAGCCATGCCACCGATGCTTGCCCACTATTGGTGATGCTCGATCGCGGCCAAAAGGCCAACAGTAGCGCCAGGCTCACTGCAAGCACGACTAAAGCAATTCGTTTGAATCCTTTCATAGGGCGCCTTACTTACTCTTCTCGAATTGCGGATGCGACCACCATGGCGCTGAGTCGCCAAGCGGGATAAACCCCAGCTAACAGTGCTGCCACGACAGCAACTACCCAGGCTTGCCAGAAGTAGCTCGGCTGAATCTGCATTTGCAAAGTCCAACCAAAGGAGCGGACGTTGATGACGTAAATCAAAATCCAGGCCAAGGCATAGCCGAGCGGCATGGCAAAGAGTCCGGCGAGGCTCCCCATAATGCCGGTTTCCAATAAGGTTAGCTGCCACATTTGCCCAGGTGTCATGCCATTGGCCCGGAGGATGCCTAGCTCTCGGGTGCGCTCTAGTTGCAAGCTCATCAGCGCACTGAGCACACCGATAAAGGCGACGACGATCGCCAGCAGTCTCAGGGCTCCCGTAATAGCAAAAGTGCGGTCAAAAATTTCGAGGGAACCTTGCCTTAGATTTCGGTTGGACTGGGCTACCAAATCTTGGCGGTCTTGGAACGCCTCGCGTAAATGAGCGACTACGCCATCAACATCGACATCGGGTTTTATAAACAAGCCTAAGGAGGCAATGCTGGGGTCTTGCCAAATTTCGAGATAGCGATCGTTGTCGAGCAGAATAGTGCCGCGGTCTGAGGCATAGTCGTAAAATACCGCGAGCACTGCAAAGGTCATAGGGCCTTGGGGAGACTCCAGCGTGATTGTGATCGGCGGTTCAGGCACGCCTGCTCGCAACATTAGAGCCTCGGAAATAATGACGCCTTCGCCTGCGTCAAGTTGGGGCCAGGGATCTTTCACATCATCCCGTATCCAGGCATAGGGACGCTGCCCAGCCGAGACATCACCATCTGCAGAAATGAGCTTGACCGATCGTTGCACGGTGATTTCAGAGGCGGCTGCAGCCTCACGATTAAAGGCCACCACCTCAACGTCAGTGTCGTTGTAGGTGACGATACGGTCAATTTCTGCCCAGGTATAGGCTTCTGCGACTACTGCCGGATCGACGCTGCCCAGCACTCGGTTAGCAGTAGTACTGGGAGGGGTCACATAAATGTCGGCCTGCAGGGTTTGATCGAGCCACTGCACAACCGTGGTGCGAAAGGAGCCGACCATGACGGATACTCCAACAATGACGGAGACGGCAACCATTAAAGACGCGATCGCGATTGAAGTCCGGCTGAGCGATCTCACGATATCGCGCGGTGCCATTTTTCCCAAGATACCGATCAAACCATTGAGTACAGGCGTCAACCCCTGCATCAATACAGCGGTTAGTGGCGGGGTTAACAAAGCCGCCGCTAGCAAAATCGAAAATAGACCGCTAAATGCAATGACCAATCCACCATTTTGAATTTTCAAGAGGCCAATGCCGCCAATAGTCAAAATTCCCCAGGTAAAAACTAGCCAGGGCAAAAGCCGCTGCACTTTACTTTCTAGAGTGGAACGCTTGAGGCTGCTATTGGGCGAAGTTTGCATAGCTTCAATTGCGGGCACCAAAGATGCCAACAAGGCAGCCGTCACCCCAATCACCATGCCTTTGACTAACGTGGTGGTGCTCAAACTGATATCCCGAACGGACACCACAAAATAGAAGTCGTTGATAGTTTGTGTAATCAGCCCGACGATGCCCCGCCCGAGCACGATGCCCAAACCCAGGCCCAATAGCGAGCCAACGATACTCAACACTAGGGATTCACCCAAAATCAGTTGGAACAGCTGTCCCTGAGTTACCCCTAAACATCGCAGAGTGCCAAACAGAGGGCGACGCTGGATGACGCTGAAAGTAACCGTGTTGTAGATCAGAAACATGCCGACGACTAACGCCAGCAGGCTCAGGGCGGTTAGGTTGAGCTTGAAGGCCGCGGTCATTTGCTGCACGGCATTTTTTTGAGCTTGAGCCGTGATCAGCTTGACCGCTGGTGGCAAGGCGGCTTGAATCCGATGTAAGGCCACCTCGTTGTCGATAATCAAATCAATATGACTGAGATGCCCCTGCATGCCCAGCACTTCTTGGGCTGAGGCAATATCAGTAAACAGAATGTTGGTCAGGGCGTCACGGGTTAGCGCATTGGCCGGTTGTAAAATGCCCACAACTCGTGCGGCGACTGCTTGACCGGCTAGCGTTAAGGTCAGCGAGTCACCTACTTGAACACTGTATTCAGTAGCAGTCGCCTTGGCCAACACGACAGTATTGGGCTCGGTCAAAAACGCCGTTAACGCCTCGACTCCCTGGTTGCTGTCGCCAGCGGTATCACCTGCTAGATAACTGCGAAAAGGAGCTTCGGCGAAAAAATCAACGCCGACTAAACGCATGGGCTGGCGGTCGAGTTCCTCGGCAACAACGTAACCTTCGACAATGGGGGCGGATTGGGTATAGCCCAACTCGGTACGCAAATCGCGATAAATCGATTCATCGACGCCGATAGGGGAAATGGCCTCAATGCGGTGGGTCGTGCGCCCGGCGATCGCATCGGTAGATAATTCAAAAGCTCGCTGGGCCGAACCATTTGCCAGGTCAATGGACACCACCATGGCGACCCCGATCGCAATGCCCAGAATAAACAGCACATATTGAAAGGGCCGCCGTTGAATCCGTCGCCAGGCCAGCCGCCATAACGGCAAATTATCCACGGTGGGTTGCCCGGGCTCATTGGGCTGAGGTGAATGCCCCATTACACTGCTGTGGCCTCCGTCGTGCCGCTGGCGCAAAAGTCAGCAGTGGCGTCTTCTAGCTGGCCTTCGTGCACCCGTAAAACTCGATCCGCGTAGGTGGCAATCTCTGGATTATGGGTCGCCATGATTAGCGTTTTGTTGGCCCGCCGGGTGAGATCTAACAGAAGCTCTAGCACGGTTTTGCCGGTATCTTCGTCTAGGTTGCCGGTGGGTTCATCAGCCAAAATCAGTCGTGGCTCGTGAACTAAGGCTCGCACAATGGCTACCCGCTGCTGTTGACCACCAGATAGTTTGTCCGGAAAAGCTTGGGCGCGATCGCCTAACCCTACTTGCTCAAGGAGTGATAACGCTTTAGTCTCGATTGCCTGAGGGGCTTGGCCGCCGAGTTCCTGGGGCAATGTCACGTTTTCCAATACCGTCAGTGTCGGAATCAGGTTGAAAAACTGGAAAATGATGCCGATTTCATCACGTCGGAACAAAGTACAGGCCCGCTCGCTGAGGTCGGTAATGGGTACCCCGTCAATCATGACAGTGCCTGTCGTCGGCCGTTCGATGCCGCTAATCAGATTCAGCAAGGTACTTTTGCCGCTGCCACTTTGTCCCAACAGCACAATAAATTGCCCTTCCTCAAAGGTGACTGAGACGTTGTGCAGCACCTCTCGCTGAGCCACACCCTCGATAAAGCTTTTGCGGAGATCTCGAAGTTCAATAAATCCTTGAGAGGGTTGTTTTGGCCGGGAGTTGCCCTCGGTTGAGGGGCGCAGCCAACGACCAATCTGAGCGATAAAGGATGGACTGGATGCCATATCTGTCTTGTTAAGTTTCTTTGCAGATATTAACGTGAATCGATTCTCTGCCGGGATCTTCCTGAGTTGAATTTGGCCCAAAAAAAGGGGCTGCAAAACTTGCAACCCCGATTCAGAGACTCTCGAGTGATTGAGAATTACATCAAACCAATCTGGGACAAGATGCCCTGGCCAGTGATGTACTCAGTCGCGATACCGACGATGAAACCTAGCATTGCCAAACGGCCATTCCAAGTTTCTGCAAAATTAACAAAACCGAACTTGTTTTCGTTTTCCATGACACTTAGCTCCTAATGCTTAATGTTGAGCTTAATTCAAACACTTGTTACATACTGTAACGCAGGCGACTTTGACTGTGAGTGACCCCACCGATAGATTTTTCGATGGTGATCATGAGGTTCGTCAATCATTGAGCGAGTCGCATTTGCCAGGCGCTAGCTATTTGAGTTCTGATAAGGCGATGCTACTACCTAAGTCGGACTGGCCGCGTTACTGTCCACGACGATAAAGCGACTGGTTCAAGTGCCCAATGGTGACCTTAGGATGCTTGAGCATTTCTCACTGTGAGTTCTAAATCCGCCCGATTTTCGGTGAACTGCAGTTGCAGCGGCTTGATTTCGTGGTGGGAGGCGGCTGACATCGAAGTGCTATTGGATGATGCTGAGGTCACATTTGAGTGCGGCGAGGATGGTTGTGAAACCCCAGGCTGCATCCCGCGATGGGGTTCTAGCGCCGACGCTAGCCGGGTATAGCTCATGACATTGGCAATTTGAGGCACTGTCGGATGTGATTCTCGTTTTTGCGAAATGCATTCGCCATTGGGCATTACGGTAAATTCCAGCTGGGCGTCAGCTAAAGCCTTCGGATCAATGCGAGCTCCGAAGAGGTTGGCCTTGCTCAAGTTGGCCCCTTGCAGGTTGACGCCCGAGAGATTGGCGTTGCGTAAATTAGCGGAGGTGAGATCGGCACCGGCTAGAGATGCCCCGACTAAGCTGGCATTCGCGAGGTTAATGCCAATAAGCGTTGCAGAGGATAAAAGTGTATGTCCTAGTTCGGCCTGAGCGAGATTGGCCCAAGCCAAATTGGCTGCTAGCAGGTTGGCATGTTCAAAATTGCTACCCCTAAAGATGGCACCCTCAAAATTGGCGCCTGGTAAGACCGCGTGACGAAAGTCAGCATTCGGCATACAGGCTTTGCGAAGACTGACAAAGGGCAATAACTGGGCCTGCAGATTAGCATTTTTGACCAATACATTTTCGAAAGCAGTTTGCCCCTGAGCAAAGGCATTAAGTAAATTGCGCAGCGTGTCGTTCATCATATTGCCTTCACTGGAATTGACGATAGTTGGACTGACGTGATGTGGCGGGGGCGATCGCCACGTCATTTGAGCTGGCTACGGAAGCATGGGCTCGCTATGACAGTTCGAATCTCGAATGCATAGCAATAGGGATTCGGCCAACGGGGCGAGATGCCGCTATCGAAGCTCGCCGTAGTGAAGATGCAGTAATTTCAACATAGAGGATCATTTTGAGCCGCAGGACAATCGGGGATCACGTTAGCAAGAACTTAATCAACGATTAAGAAACATGTGAATTCCTGGTGCGAACTACGGCGAATTTTGGGAGTTAGCGGTGACTGAGGTGAAGCATGGCCAACACGTATGACTTGATTTATGCTGTGGTGCGCCAAATTCCCTACGGGCAGGTGGCAACCTATGGCCAAGTGGCAGAACTGGCGGGGCTAGTGGGGAAGCCGCGAGTGGTGGGCTACGCTTTATACCGCGTAACGGATGCTGACGCGATTCCCTGGCATCGAGTGATTAACGCCAAGGGGGAAGTGTCGCGATCGCCTCACCGCAACGGCACCGACTATTTACAACAGTCGTTATTAGAAGATGAAGGGATCGAATTTGATGAAGCTGGGAAGCTCAGTCTAGAGCGTTATCGCTGGATCGCTGATAGCGCCCTGATAGAAACCGCGATCGCCCGCATTCGGGAGTCCCTGGACGCAGGCAGCGAGCTTGATTGACCCATTGCTAGATGGGTGGCACTTGCAGTTGCCGCCAAAACAACGATGGGGGAATAGCGGTATCGCTATTCCCCTATCTGAGACGCACTTTTTTTCTGCGCTCATCGTGACTCACTCAGCTGTTGATTCTGTGTCAGACCTCCAGAGACGGAGTCTCGCTGTTTTCCATGAGCGATGATGGTCGCTAAACCTTGGTCTGAGCCAGCCGGTGACCGTCGAGAATTAGCGAGACCCGACGGCAACGATGTCACTCATTTACTGGTAGTAACGAGCTTCCATCCATACACGCAGCGCATCTTCATGCTCGAAGTAGCGAGTGCAGTGCGAAACCGGATCATAGACTTTCCAAACTAAGGTATCGCCCTGCATCTGTTTAGAAACGCGAGGCATGGAACCAGTGGTCAGCCAGTTAACCAAGCTCTGGCTCGCTCGACTGAGTAACCGCCCCAGCTGACTAGGATGATAAGCGGTTTGATATTGCGACCGGCCGATGAAGGTGTCGAAGCCGTGAGCAGGCCTGAATAATTTGGCGCGTTCGGTATAGGTATGCATAGTATTGGCCTCTCAAACTGGAATGTGATGTGTGAAGCAAGGTGGATATCGTAGTGATCCCCTTTGACCCTAATTTAACGAGGGCGGCGGAAATGACCCACGCACAGCGTGCATAACATCTATGCAGGAAATCGATACATGTGCCATCGATGATTGCGATAGGGTTGGGCTACGGATGTTGACCGGAGCAGTCCATGAATCCCTGGAAGCTAAAACTGTCACAAATCAGAGCTTTGTTAGCGGTGGCTCAGTATGGCAATTTCAGCGAGGCGGCACTGCAGTTAGACGTCACTCAATCTACGGTCAGCCATGCGATCGCCACCCTGGAAAATGAGTTGGGGGTGGTAGTGTTTCACCGGGGGCGGCACGGGGCGCAACTGACTCCCGTCGGCGAACGTATGGTGCAAGATGCTCTCCAGATTCAAGTCCTGCTCGAAAATATCACTAACGCCGCCGTACATGAACGGGGTCTAGAAGGGGGCACCGTGCGGATTGCGTCTTTCCGTAGTATCGCTACTCACCTACTGCCAGAAGCGATCGCCCGCCTGCACCAAGTCCATCCGTCGATTCAAATTTCTATCACCGAAGTCGATGAAATCTATCAGCTGAAGCAGGCGTTGAGCCAGGGCAAGGCCGATGTGTGCGTGGCGGAAATGCTCTGTGGGCAGGAATTCGAAACGATTCATATCCTCGATGATCATTACATCGCCCTGATGCCGCCCCAATATGGCTTACGGGATGCACAACTCACGATGGATGACTTGTACAAATATCCGCTAATTTCTTCTAGCCATGACAGTTGCTCAGTGCGGATTCGCGACCACTTGCGCAAGTTGGATAAAGAATTAGAGGTGGCTTACCGCATTCGCCACGACTCTTCTATGGCCAGCATGGTGCAACAAGGGCTCGGCATTGCCCTGATGACCGAGTTGGCAGCTAAGCCGGTGCCCGATGGAGTCAGCGTCTGTCGGCTACCCTTTCCCCTGTTTCGGCCCATTGGCGCGACATTGTTAAAAGAAGCGCTACACAGTCCAGCCGTCTATGCTTTCTTAGATGCGCTGCAAGGGATTGGAGCCTTTGCTCCTGCTCAGGTGGGCTAGGCAGAGTATGAGGGTTTGAGCGTGGCTGGAGAGGAAAAGAGTCGTCATACTCTCCAGCCTGAATTACCGTAAAATCCACGGATAGCGTCACGAGGAAACGGTCAGTGCGATCGCTCTACTTTTTGCTGCCGGGCACAGACGGCAAGTTTGCCTGTGGAGGCCTGTTTGCCGAACTCAAAACGATGGAACTGGCCCGACAGATTTGCGATGTGGCGGTGGTGACCTATCAACAGCGGGAGCCGAATACGCTGTTTCTCGATGATGTGCTGCAGCAGGATACGTCCAACATCATTTTTGTGGTGAGTTGGGGTTTTCATGTGCCCAAACTGATCAAGCGATTGCCGGGCCGGTCAGTGGTTTACCACGCTCACAGTGCAGGCTATGGGTTTCGTGTACCGAGTTGCGTACCGATTCTCACAGTGAGCCGCAATACGATGGGCTACTGGGGCCAGCTATGTCCCAGCTCTCCCATTTTCTGGTTGCCGAATCAGATTTCGCCGGAGTTTAGCGATCGCGGCATCACCCGAGATATCGACGTCCTCATACAAGTGCGTAAGTCGTCGGCATATCTGCTCGAACAATTGGTGCCAGCCCTACAGCCGCACTGCAAGGTGGTCTTGCTCGACAAATTTGTTGATGACTTGGCCGGACTCTTCAACCGCAGTAAGGTCTATCTTTACGACACCGCAGAATATTGGGCGCAGTACAAAGTCACCGAAGGCTTTGGTTTACCGCCGATGGAAGCGATGGCCTGTGGCTGCCAAGTGTTTTCTAGCGTGAATGGGGCGTTGGCGGATTATCTCGATCCGGGCTTTAACTGTGAAGCGATCGGTACCTATTCCACTGCTTATGACGTGGAGCGAATCTTGGCCGTGCTGAAAACGCCGCAGCCCAAGGCGCTGCCGGACGACTTTTTTGACCCCTATCGGGAAGACAAAATTGTGTTGCGGTTGAAACCGATTTTGACGGCGCTGAATCACTTTTTTGACCATGTGGAACAGCATCCTGCGGATGTGCCGCAGCTTTTACCCAAACGCATTTGGAAACTGCGACTAAAGCGCTTTTGGCAAAAGATGCGACAAAAATTGCAGATTGCTCAGAAATGATGGGGTTCAAGGGGACGGGTTTCTCAGTCTGAATATGGTGAGATCGTAATCACCAATAGGAACCCGTCCCCTGGCTCAAGGCACCGTTCCCTGAGGAGAGCTGGTTACAAAATGCGACCGGAAGCCGATCGCTTCAAATACTGACCCATACCGGCTCGACCCCGCCACTCGTCACCATCGACAATCAACTCGCCGCGCAGAAAGACCTGCTTCACCTTGCCTTGCACTTCGCGTCCCTCAAATAGGGAGTAGTCCACGTTGGAATGGTGGGTGTCGGCGCTAAGGGTGTGGCGCTCGTTGGGGTCAAACAAGACGAGGTCAGCATCACTCCCCACAGCGATCGCGCCCTTTTTGGGAAACATGCCGAACATTTTGGCGGGAGCGGTGGAAGTCAACTGCACAAAGCGGTTGAGGGTAATGCGGCCACTGTGAACGCCGCCGTCGTACAACAAGGGCAAGCGGAACTCGACGCCAGGAGCACCGTTGGGAATTTTGGAAAAATCGTCTTTGCCGTATTGTTTTGAGCGCAGCAGACCAAAGCGATTTTCGTTAAAGCAGAAGGGGCAGTGATCCGTCGCGACTAGTTGCAAATCGTCGAATTTGAGGCCGCGCCATAGGGCATGTTGGCACTTGTGGTCTCGTAGTGGGGGCGTCATCACAAACTTCGCCGCATCAAAGTTGGGGCGATCGTATTCTTCGTTCGTCAAAAACAAGTAGTGGGGACAGGTTTCGGCGAAGGCGTGGATGCCGCGATCGCGGGCCTCAACGACGGCTTCCAGAGCTTCTTCTGCTGAGAGGTGGACAATGTAGACGGGTACTTCGGCTAGTTCGGCGATGCGAATCACACGATGGGTGGCTTCCCCTTCCATCAGTTGGGGGCGCGTGAGCATGTGATATTTCGGCGAGGTGTTGCCTTCCTCTAGCGCTTCTTCGATCAGGGCTTGAATGACGACGCCATTTTCGGCGTGCAGGTTAACCATGCCGCCGTGGGTGCCGACTTTACGCATCGTGCGATAAATATCGGCGTCATCTACCATCAGCACGCCGGGATAAGCCATGTAGAGTTTGAAGCTGGAAACCCCATCCTGATTAATCAAGTCGGGTAGTTCCGCTAGGGACTCCGAGTTCACGTCGGTGAGAATAACGTGAAAACCGTAGTCAATATTGCACTGGGGTTCAGCAGCGGCCAGGCGACGGTCCAGTGCTGCTTTCGGACTTTCGCCCTGAAACTGCTGGGCAAAGTCGACAATCGTCGTGGTGCCGCCAAATGCCGCCGACTTCGTTCCTGTTTCAAAGGTGTCGCAGGTGTAGATGTCGTTGCCCATGGGGGTTTCCATATGGACGTGGACATCAATGCCACCGGGAAACACCATTAACCCAGTGGCATCGTAGGTGGGCACATCCTCAGCGGGAATTTCGCGGGCGATCGCTTCAATTCGACCCTGATCGACCAAAATATCGGCCACGTAGTCGTCCACAGCGGTGACGATGCGCCCGCCTTTGATTAGCGCTTTGCCCATGGGGATGCTCCAAGCTGATTGCGCAGTCGGAGGACATTAAGCTGATGTCAAATTAGGCTGACTGTTGCGCTTTATAGGCCGCCCAGCCCCCAATATCAGAAATATCGGGCCAGCCATGTTCATCGATCAGCTCTTTGGGATACAGCATCGCGGTCGCCGTTCCCCCGTCCTGCAAGGTCACCTCCGCAGGATACATATGGGGCGGTTCGGTCGACACAAGATGGTCATATTGCTCCACAGACAGTTGATAAAGTTCACCTGGAATGGCGATTCCGTCAGAATCTGTTTCATAAATGCCGGGATGCCAGCCATCTTTGACTGAGTGCAGACGGTAGTTAGGGGCGGTTTGGACCGCTTTGACAAAGGCCGCCCCTTGCAGGTTGCCATGATCCGGCTGGCCACGCAGGGCTGAGCCGCAAATAAAGACGAGTTTGGTTTCAGATGTTGTCATCGGTGCCACCTTGTGAAGTCAGTCAGAGCAATTGAGGGCCATGGGTCGCTAGCTGTCAGCGTTCGATCTGGGAACAACTGCCGAGAGGGGGGAGTTCGTTAAGACAGCAACCGAGGCAATTACTGTCTCTTTTCCAACCCTCTCAGAGCTTGGTGCTCCGCCAGACTGGTTAGAGCATCAAGCGGTATGCAAGCCGTTGGGCTGGCAACCTGAACCCTCACCTATTGAACGCGTGGATGAACCGCTAAGAGCGACGAAGCTGTAAAAGTATCACAGATTGCAACCAACCTTAAACATCCGCCGATGGGACGGGCTGCAGGGCTTCTAAGGCAGTGACGACACGGGTTTTGCTAGCATTTAAGTGCGACTCGATCGCCCTAATCGCCGTCGCCACATCTCGGGAAGCGATCGCGCCACAAATGTGGCGATGCTCGTGACAAATCTCTAACACGCGGGGATTATGGCGCGTGGTTTGCACCCGGAGCAACATCATTTTGTCAAACACTTGATCGAGTAAATCAGTCAACCAGGGATTGCCTGTGCTCTCGGCAATTTTGCGATGAAACTGGTAGTCCAAGTTCAGCATTTCAAAGGTGTTGAGGGTGGAGGCTTCGCGCTGCACAGCCCGTTCAGCCTGCGCCACCGACTGTTGCAGCTCCTCCAGGGTGTGATCGCTGGCATTTAGGCACGCCTCGCGCACCGCCGCCTGTTCCAAGGCAATGCGACAGTCATAAAGGTGCACGGCATCAACCACCGATACTGAGATTACCCGCAGTCCACCGCTGCTATCTACGGCTGCCAGTCCCTCTCGCTGGAGCTGCCGCAACGCTTCGCGAATGGGCGTACGACTGACGGCTAATTGGGTAGCAAGTTGTGTCTCAACCAGTCGTTCACCGGCCAGCAGCTCCCCTGACAAAATGCTGGTGCGCAGGGTCTGATAGGTCTGCTCGTGCAGAGAGGCGCGGCGCGGCAGCGGATTTGATAGTGTCACCAGGGTCAGCGTCCTTCGGCGAAGTAAAAAATCAATTCAGTGTATCCATCGGTTGTAAATCATTTTACAGAGGGTTTATTGTATACAGTATACGCTTCAAGACATAAAGTTCTTTTATGAACAGTTAACGGCAGGTTTCCTGCAGGAAGGTTTGTGCATGGTTTATCAAGTGGCTTCTGCCCTCGCGGTTAATGGCGATCGCCTCACGGCCATGATTCGTCAACTTGCCCAACGGCGGAGTACAGCGACTGGCGTTTGGTCCCGAAGATTGCCATGCTCGCTCCTTGGTGCGTCGCTGGATGGTGGAAGCTGGGATGACCGTGACCATTGATGAGGCCGGCAACATGATCGGTCGTTATCCGGGTCGATTTCAGGATGCTCCACCACTAGTAACGGGTTCTCATATCGATACGGTGCCGAATGCAGGCCATTACGACGGCACCTATGGGGTGCTAGCGGGTATTGCTGCGGTCAGTGCTTTGGCAGAGCAAAAACGACGCCTTGAACACCCGATTGAGGTGATTGTTTTTGCCGATGAAGAGCGGACAATGGTGGGCTGTAAGGCGATCTCGGGTCGCTTGCTTCC
>CAZFWL010000010.1:3429-17110 GCA_964522775.1 uncultured Halomicronema sp. | reverse complement strand
CGGCAACGGATAACTGTGATGTGACGATAGAATCGAATCCGGCAAGTGGATCATCGAATGGTTCAACGCGAAATCAGGCGGGCGTTTGGTTTCCTCACCGCAGGATGCATCAGATCGCTTTTCGCTCGGCAAACCACCCGCCTACATGGCAGCCAGGAAATCTTCCCAAATATCTAGATGCAGAAAAATGCCCCGGTCAAACCAGGCTTTGCACTTGCGATAAATAAAAATCTCGAACTGGTCGCGGTCTGCTTTCAGCTCTGATGATGAAGCGAGAAATAAAGTGACTTTTTGCATGGTGCGCCAGCGTTTGAGGGGAGTCGTCACCGTTATAGCCTACCGAACCGCCCCCAACCCAGAATCCCGGCTGCTGATTTGGCCAGGTCGCTCAACCGAGAATCGCGCATTACTCCCCCAGTTGAAAGACGACGCCCAGGTACTCGCGGTAGGCGCAGATTTGGTTGTCTCGAATGTCGAAGGAGATCGCGGCCTGGTTTTCGTAAGGCTCACGACCCATCATGCCCGTTGACCGCACTTCAAACACGACGGTGGTCGCGTTGTGGGTGATTTGCACCACCTCTACGGCC
This sequence comes from uncultured Halomicronema sp., assembly GCA_964522775.1. GTDB lineage: Bacteria > Cyanobacteriota > Cyanobacteriia > Phormidesmidales > Phormidesmidaceae > Halomicronema. The sequence goes on along the minus strand of CAZFWL010000010.1, from coordinate 16,523 downwards.
AATCCACCGGGAAAGACTTTCGGTACCGCCGCCAAAAAAGTCGCCAGCTTCGCCTTGCCTTGGTTGTGCCCTTTGAAGGGGCCTGCCGGGAACCAAAAGGTGACATCGTCGCTGAGGCGATCGAGAAACGGTTGCCAGTCACCGCCCGCGAGTCCGGCGGCAAAGTCCGCAAAAGCAGTCTGGGCAATTGATAAGGGGGTAGGAGACTTGGCATTCATCAGTTGCAAGGGTGAGTCAGAGCAGGAGGAGCGAGCAAACTTAGTTTTAAGGCAATCGCGAAAGAAGCCGAAAGGACAGGGACTAGGAGATCTCTTTGATGGGAAAAAATCAGAACCGTGGAGGGATTGATAATGACGATAATGTTGCGATGATCGGCTATAACAAGGCAGCGCAGATAATCAATCAGCGTACAAGGAAAGCACAACTATCAACTCTTCTAGCACTATCGTCCTGATGCAGGCTCGTTGGCCTTGGTCGGCATGCGACAAAGGCTAGTGTTACTGTCACAGCAAGGCATTCATCGATTGAGGTGTAAGTATGCAGTACCTCCTGGCGGGAGACATTGGCGGAACCAAAACGATTTTGCGGTTGGTGGTGGCTGATGCTGAGCAGCTGCAAACCTGCTACGAACAGGAATATGTTTCCAAGGATTTTCCTGATCTGGTGCCCATGGTGGAAACCTTTTTGGCCACGGCCCAAGCGCAGGGCACTGACTTTGGCAAACCGACACGGGCTTGTTTTGCGATCGCCGGACCCGTGGTGCACAACACCTCGAAGCTCACCAACCTCACCTGGAACCTGGATGGCGATCGCCTCGCCCGCGACCTGGAGTTAGCATCCACCGAATTGATTAATGACTTTGCGGCGATCGGATATGGCGTCCTAGGTCTGGCAGCGGATGACATTCACACCTTGCAAGCAGGTACCCCCGACGATGATGCGCCCATCGCCATCATTGGGGCGGGCACTGGTTTAGGGCAAGGCTTTTTGGTGAAACAAGGCGACCGGTTTCAGGTCTTTCCCTCAGAGGGCGGCCATGCTGACTTTGCCCCGCGTTCCGAGCTGGAATTTCAGCTATTGAAATATTTATTGGACAAGCATCAAATTACTCGCGTCTCGGCTGAGCGGGTCGTTTCTGGACAAGGGGTGGTGGCGATTTATCAGTTTTTGCGCGATCGCGGCATCGCCCAAGGGACACCCGAACTCGCCGAGATTGTCGAAACCTGGGAAAAGGAAGCTGGACAGACCAAAACCGTTGATCCGGCGGCCGCCATTTCCCAAGCCGCGCAACAGGGCACCGATAGCCGGGCGGTGCAGACAATGAATTTGTTTGTGGGAGCCTACGGGGCTGAAGCGGGCAACCTGGCCCTCAAGCTTTTGCCCCATGGCGGCCTGTATGTCGCTGGGGGCATTGCCGCGAAAAACTTATCGCTGATGACGGCGGGCACCTTTCTCGATGCGTTTATTCATAAAGGACGGGTCAGCAAACTGCTTGAGGCCATTCCTGTGCATATTGTCCTTAATCCTCAGGTGGGGCTGATTGGGGCTGCTCGCCGGGCCGCAGGTCTGTAGTCGCTGAACCCAGTGCAACCGTTCAGGGGAACGGGCATTTCGGCCCGATTCAGCGATCGAGTATCCTGATGCAACAGGGATGGAGACTCGCAATCACCGCTCGCACACGATGGATACCGAGGGTGGAAAGTCTTGGCCCTGGCGACATTTCTACTGTTTTGATGCTGCGTAATTGCGGATATGGCTGGTCATAGTAAATGGGCGAACATTAAGCGCCAAAAAGCACGGGTAGACGCGGTGAAGGGCAAAACCTTCGCCAAGCTCTCGCGAGAAATCATCGTCGCCACGCGAACGGGAGGCCCCGATCCGGCGGGCAACTTTCAACTGCGAACCGCCATTGATAAGGCAAAGGCGGCGGGCTTTCCCAATGACAATATCGATCGCGCGATCGCCAAAGGTTCTGGTCAACTCAGTGGTGATGATGCACTCGAAGCCATTCGCTATGAAGGGTATGGCCCCGGCGGCGTGGCGGTGCTGATCGAAGCGCTGACGGACAACCGCAATCGGACAGCCGCTGATCTACGGGCGGCGTTCAGCAAGAATGGGGGCAACTTGGGCGAAACTGGCTGCGTCGGTTGGATGTTTGACCAAAAAGGCGTTGTCACGATCGTGGGCCCAGTTGACGAAGAGGCCTTGCTAGAAGCGGCGATCGAGGGTGGCGCAGAGAGTTATGAAGCCACCCAAATTGATGACGATCGCGACGGCTTTGATGTGTTTTGCGACCCAAGTGATTTAGAGACCCTGAATGATGCGCTGAAGACCGCTGATTACCGCATTGAGCAGGTGGAGAACCGCTGGATTCCGAGCAACACCATCGACGTGACAGACGGTGACCACGCGCGATCGCTACTCAAAATGATGGATGCCTTAGAAGACCTGGACGACGTGCAATCAGTCACCGCAAACTTTGACATGGCCGATGATTTAATGGTCGCCAGCGTGGCCTAAAGTCTCGATTCTGGAACCATGTTTCCCCGGATGTCTCCCCCGCGTTAGCCAGAGTCAGTCCAATCAAGATCGCTATTTTCGAGCCTTACTGCTTAGTTCAGAATCTCGGTGGTGGGTGTCAAATTCGCTAGCAATTCAGGGCAACCCATCAAACTTTTTGCGGCTTATGAATCGCGATCGCGGATTCAATCTTTGTTGAAGTGCTGTGGTGAATCCAACGCGACAAATGCAAACTTGGGCCTTCCTGAATTCCACCGATGTTTTAGCCGATAGAAGCTTGTGGGAATAGCTTCGCCTTCTCAGGCATCGGCTTGATCGCCTTGATTTCGGCATTAAATCAAGCTTTAGAAGCCCGATTGGTGCGAATTGCATTGATAAAATCCAACCGAAATCCTAGAGATGGGTGCTGATGGCTGATCAACAACGGGTGAGTCTGACCATAGAGGCAGCCTGTGGTTGGTCGAGCCTTTGACGGTACCTAGACTTCGATTAGATCTTTAAGACAACAAGCATGTTCAAAACGAAAGCCCTACTACTATCCATCGCTACCACCGTTGCCGCCGTAAGTTGGCTGGCCCCTGCAAAAGCAGACACGGTCGATGCCCACTGCGATCTGTATGCCCCTGGAGAAGATTACGCTTACCTCTCTAGCAATTGCACCTTTTCCCAACGGCAAGGACATGTCGGCATTCAATTGCAAAACAACGGCGTGCGCTACGATCTCGACCCCGTGGGCGACACGCCGGGTAATTTTGTTGATCAATATGGTCAGGCGGCCTATCGTCAGGCGGGCCTGGGCGATGCGGGCGTCATTTTTGAGTTTGTCGATGGTTCCCACATGTACGTCTATTGGGACAGCAATACCTCTTATGGCAGCGCCCCCGTTCAGGATTATGGTCAGCGGGTGGGCACTCTCTACGCCGACGATCGCGGTTCGCAAATCAATGTCCGCAGCGAACCCACTATCTATTCCTACGCTCACAGCTATGGGCTTGTCGGCGATCAGGTAGAAATTTTGCAATGCGTGATAGATGAAGATACCCCTGGCAGCGATCTGAACTGGTGTGAAGTGCAGTTCCTAGAATCGGGCGCGATCGGCTGGGTGCGCAGCGACTTCATCATCTTCCCCAGCGACGGCTATCTCTAAGTCGTTGGTTTTCTGTTTTTAGATGACATTTGTTAGGAGATTTTTGTGATGAAGATGCGTTATGCGCTGTCTTTGCTATTGCTCGTGGGTGCGCCTAGTGTGGGCCATGCTTTGGTTGTGCCAAGGGCGATCGCGGCCCCATTACAACTGGCCCAATCAACCGAACCGTCAAGAACCGTACTATCAGTTTTGAATGACGAAGAAATCGCGATTCAAATCTTTGATGGTGACTTCTTTTTTGCGGATGTGATGCAGCGCCACTATGGCAGCTTGTATGGGGCGACCGACCACAATATCCGCGTCGCCTACGACAGCGAGACCGGCGAGATTACCGTCACCAATAGCGACACCAACGACGTGCTGTACGACTACACCTATTCGCTTGATGAGGTAACGGGGACGGGCGACGCGCCGCTGACGCGCAATCCTGGACCCACACCAGTCACCTATACCACTGACATTAGTGAGGACCAAATTCGCATTCAAATTAGCGAAGGCGATTTTTTCTTCACTGGGTTGTTAGAGCGGGTGAATGGCGAAACCTTTATGGCGGAAGACGGGCGCATTCGGGTGGTGTACGACCGCGATCGCGGGCAAATCTACGTTGCGGATGTGGTCGATCGCACCGAGCTCTACAGCTACACCTACAGCAAAACTGATTAGGGCCTTAGCGCTTTTACAGCGGCGTAGACGAAGGATTGTTGTAAGGATCTACTCGCTCTTGGGGGGACTTGTGCCGCCTTCCAGAAACATCAACACCGTTTCTGGAAGGCGGCACTGCACAATGTATTGTCTCCCTGGTTCACGACACCAAAGAGTAAGGCTTGGGAAAAGGATTTTCAGGCTAAAAGTTGAACGTCTGTGGTGATTGAGATGCTGAAGAACACAGCGATGAAAATGACTCATAAAGCAGGGCATTGGCTGGCGATCTCGACCGGTGGCTTACTCCTCGCGATCGGGGCCTGTACAACCACTCCTGACACTGCGCCTGACAGCACCGCTGCCCCCTCGGCTGCCGAAGCGCCCGTCAACGCTGACGAACCAGCGGCGGGTGATGAGGCCACCGGCGTGCAGACTTATGATGGTCCAGCCCAGGGCGTTCCAGTAACGGCGCAATACCCTGACACCATGATGGTTGAGAGCCAGGGCAGTGGTGAAGGTGTTGGCGTGTTTTTTACATTCAATCCCCAGGACAACGCCCTCGACGAGGCGGAAGTTAGCGTCTTTTTGCCGTCTAATACCTCCGATACGGGCGACCTGATGGACTTTATCACCGGTCCCAACGGTCTGATTGAAAGTAATGGCTGGTATTTGGACGGCTCCCGTGCCGATACTGCTTCGGAGTTTCCCTATCCCTGGTTTGAGATGGTGTTCGATATCAGCACCGACTTTGAGCAATCGGGGCACATTTTGATTGGCGAGTCCAATGGTCAGGCAATTCAAGTGATCGTGCTGTATCCGGCAGAAATGGCCGATCAGTTCTGGCCTGCGGTGAATACCGTCCTCGACAGTTTGGAGTTCGAGCCCAGCTTACTGCCGATCGATAATTCCGAAGCAGACCTTCCAGGGGAAGAGCCAGCACCCGTGTGTGAGCCGGTCACCGATCCCTGTTAATCCTTCTGAGGTAAATGGCGATGGACATCCAGCTAATGTACGAAAATGCCTACACCATCGGGCAGGTGAATTTGTCCGGCGGTGAGCAGGTACGGGTCGAGGCGTCGTCGATGGTGGGCATGTCGGCGGGCATGACGTTGGAGACCCAGGCGACGGGCGGCTTCATGAAATCTCTGAAGCGATCGCTGTTGGGCGGTGAAAGCTTCTTTCAAAACGTTTACACGGCTCCCCCTGAGGGTGGCAATATGTTCGTTGCGCCGTCGCTACCCGGTGATTTGAAAACGATTGACATTTCTGAGCCAACTTTGGTGCAATCGGGGGCTTACGTCGCCTCCAGCATGGAACTGAATCTGGATTCCAAATGGGGTGGCTCCAAGTCCTTCTTCGGCACGGGGGGTGGCCTGTTCATGCTCCGGGCAGAGGGCACCGGTCAGATGATCGTGTCTTCCTACGGCGCGATTCATGAGATGGAGTTGGCCCCTGGCGAAACCTACACCATCGACACCGGCCACATCGTGGCGCTGCCGGAAACGATGCCGTTCAAAACCCGCTCCATCGGCGGCATGAAGACGTTTCTCTTTAGCGGCGAAGGGTTTGTGGCGGATCTCACCGGGCCGGGCAAAGTGCTGATTCAGACGAGATCGCAAGATCAGTTCCTCTCGTGGCTGATTCCCAAGCTCCCCACAACGAGTAGCAGTAGCTAATCTCCACCCACTTTAATTGCTCTACCTAGGATGGCAAATTGATGAAACTGCCCCTTCGCACTCTATCTGTAGCTTTTATGGCGATCTCCGCTGGCCTCTTGACCCAGCCCCGCGCCACCGCCCAAATCCATCACCCCAATACGACCATTCCCTGCCCCGACGGCGTTCCCCCGGGTGAAATCGAAAGCGAAACCATCACCTGCGGCATCCTAACCGTCCCGGAAAACTATGACGAACCCGACGGTCGCCAGATTGAGCTGACCTATGCCGTACTCCACAGCCGCAGCCTTTCCCCAGCGCCCGATCCGGTGATTGACCTGCGCGGGGGGCCAGGGGCCACTGTGTTAACAGCTCCAGGCTTAGAAAGCCGGGCCAGCTTTTATCAAGCCCAGCGCACTACCCGTGATGTCATCATCTTTGACCAACGCGGGACGCAATTTTCTAATCGGTTGGGCTGCGCGCCCGTGGCCTTTGCCCTTGTCACAGCCGCTCAAGATCCCAGCAGTGAGCTCGTTGCCAGCTTCAACACTCTTTTCGAAGAAGTACAAGCGGCCTTTCCCGGTCAATCAGACTTTAATATCGTTAACTACACTCGGGCGGCGATCTGCGCAGCGCTGCTCGAAGCCCACGGCGTGGATTTGAACCAGTACAAATCCCCCAACAGTGCCCAGGATGTCATGAACCTGGCAGCGGCATTAGGTTATGACGATATCAACCTCTACGGCATTTCCTACGGTACCTACTTAGCGATGCAGATTATGCGCGACCATCCTGACCGTCTGCGCAGCGTTGTCCTCGACTCGACCCTGCCACCCCATGTAGACAAATACGAATCGATTCCGCTGGATGCTGAAATCGCCTTTTCCAATCTGGTGGAAGATTGTGAAGCCGATGCCGCCTGTGCCGAGGCCTACCCCGATCTCAAAGCTCGCACGGCCGCATTGCTCAATCAGCTAGAGACTGATCCCATCCCCCTGGCAACCGAGCCCGAAGCAAGCGTGACGGCTGCCAGTCTGGCCAACTTGATTGCTCAAATCAACGGTCAGCCGACCACCCTCCCCGCGTATCTACCGTTAATCATTGACGAGTTGGAGCAGGGCGTGACGACGACCTATGAGGCCGCACTAGCCGGGACCCTCTTCGATGCGGCAGTAACCCCAGCACCGCCACCAGACAGCATTGAAGCCTATCAGCTCGAGGCCAAGCAGTACGAAATCAACGTGCAAAACCTGCTCCGCGAGGCCAATCGCGAGGCCCAGTCCCAACGACCCGGTAGTCTATGGGTTGAGCAAGTCGAGCAGCAGTTGACGGCCTTGCCGGAAGAGGAGGCCGCATTAGAGTTGGTCAACTTCTATGGTGTGGGCTATCAGACTGCCATGCCCCGCGATCGCGCCACCTTGCAAACCTTTGTGGCTGACACCTTCACCGGCGAAGTCGCCCAGTCTCTGAGTGACCGTCTCGACACGCTGTCCGAGGTTGAAGTTCGTCACGTTTATGATGTCGTTTCCTTGAAAACGGATGCCGTCGTGCCCGCGATCGACCGCGATTTGACCGTCGGCATGTTTTACAGCGTTGACTGCCGGGAAACCATGCCTTTCAGCACCCCCGAGGAAATTACTGCGGCCTACCAGCAATCAGAACTGCCCCAACTAGGAGCGTCCCGGTACGCTAGTGCGCTGTTAGCCTACGATCTTTGTCGTCTGTGGCCCGTCGACCCCGCTCCCGCCAGCGAGCACACGGTGCTTGAAAGCGACATTCCGACCCTGGTATTGCAAGGGCGATACGACATCCAAACCAATTCTGAGATGGGCGCTCAAGCGATGGACGGGCTGAGCAATGGCACCTTTGTGGAGTTTTCTAGTACTGGCCATGGCGTGATTGTCTGGTCGCAGTGCGCCAGAGATATCGGTGTAGCGTTCATCAACGATCCTGACGGGGAAACCGATACCAGCTGCACCGCCAACCTGTTCCCCAACTTCGTACTGCCTTCTGAGTAGCATCGGTTGTCAACCTTGAACGCTAGCGTTCAAGGTTGATCCAGAGAGACGTTCAGATGTTCAGAGGCCATCAAAGTAACTTCCAGTCGGTTCTGTTCCATGATCGATGACGAACAGCATTTCACTCAACGTTGATGATTGATGCATATCTCATTCCCATCGAAGATGCCGCAATCATCTTCATTTTGCTGGCCATCCTGCTGCTGATTCCCCTCTGCGTTGTGCATTATCGGCGGTTTGGCTACGTTCGCCCCACCCGCGCCATCGTCTTCTACTCGTTTTTGTTCTACATCCTCTGCGCGATGTGTCTGGTGACCTTACCCTTGCCAGAGATAACGCCGAATTTTTGCGAGGGGAGAGTGCCGGGCAGTCACGTTCGACTGATCCCGTTTCAGTTCGTCGCTGACATTCTCACGGTTGATGCCGCTTTCATTCGCAGTTTGAATCTGCTCTCGATTTTGGCGAGTCCGGTCTTTCTACAGGCGGCTTTCAACTTTTTAATGCTGCTGCCGCTAGGCTTTTATCTGCAATACTACTTTCGCGCCCGGTTCACAACGGCGCTGGTGGTAGCGATCGCCACCACGCTGCTCTTCGAAGTCACCCAGCTTACGGGCATTTATGGTCTGTATCCCTGCTCTTACCGTGTGTTTGATGTGGATGATTTGATCCTGAATGCATCGGGGGCAATGCTGGGATACGCGATCGCGCCCTTATTTCCGTGGTTACCCAATCTTCAGCGGCGTCCTCGTCCACAGCCTGTTACCGTTTCTATTCCGCGGCGAATGGTGGCGTTTGCCATCGACTGGTTTTTAGCGAATACCCTCAGTCGACTGATTTATCTTCCCTTTGCTGGTTCAGCCAGTCATTCTGTTTGGGTCGATTTCGTCGTTTATGCTGGCTGGTTCATCGCTATCCCGCTGCTGTGGCATGGGCAGACAGTGGGTAAAAAATTAGTGCAAGTCCGCATCCGCGATCGCGGTGGCGCATCAGTCTCTCTCCCCCAGCTGTGTTGGCGCTATGGACTCTTGATTTTTCTGCCCGTGGCGATCGAAGTCAGCCTCAACGCCTTCGAAACATATCAACTGAATACGCTGGGATACGTGACTGGGATTTTGCCATTATTTTTATTAGGTCTCTTGGGGTTGCAGTTCTGCCTGATATTGGGATTGATGCTTTTTCGTTCTGATCATCGCGGCCTCCACGAAATCCTTTCCAAGACCTGTAATGTTTTGAGTTAATGACTCTAGACGATGCCCAGTCCTTTAAATTTATAGTTTCAAATTTGTAGCTCTAAAACTGATGCGCCGATCTCTCGTTCTGGTTCTAAACTTCTCCGCTGCCGCGATCGCGGTTCTCATAACTCAGACCCGCGCCACCGCCCAACCTACCACCACCGAAATTCCTTGCCCTAGCGTGTTGCCCATCGGTGAAGTAGCTGGTGAAACCGTCACCTGTGGTGTACTCACCGTGCCGGAAAACTACAGTGACCCAGACGGTCGACAAATTGATATTGCCTATATCTTGCTGCGCAGCCGCAGCCTTTCTCCCGCTGCTGATCCGGTAATTGATTTACGCGGTGGGCCTGGGGGAAGCGTCATTGATAGCAACTCATTGGCATTGAGAAGCAGAATTTATGAACCCCTACGCCAGACCCGCGACATCGTGATGTTTGACCAACGGGGCACCAAGTTCTCCAATCGTTTGGGCTGTGCGCCATTCTTTTTTGGGGCCACGGTTCTAAGAGCGCAAGACCCGGAATTTGCCGATTTGTTTGACCGCATCGCCGGAAATTTAGAGGATGTTCCGCTAACTGATGACGAAACAACCGTGCTTCATGCCCTGTGCAGTGAAGGACTGGTTGCCCATGGCATTGACCTCAATCAGTACAACACCCCGAATAGCGCCCGTGATGTCGTGAATCTTGCCGCAGCGTTGGGATATGAGGAGTTCAATCTCTATGGCATCTCTTACGGCACGTACCTGGCAATGCAGGTGATGCGTGATCATCCAGATTCGGTCCGCAGTGTGGTGCTGGACTCGACCGTACCGCCGCAGGTAAACAAATACGAGGTCGTGCCCCGACTCTATGAATCGTCAATGCTAAATCTGTTTGAAGACTGCGAGCAAGATGCTGCCTGCAATGCTGCCTATCCCAATCTTCAGGAGAGATATGGCGAACTGATTAACGGTTTGCTCAACGAGCCGATTCCGGTTTCGAGTTCAGGTGCCGACGACGCCACCATGAGCAGCATTACCCCAGATAGTTTGATCGCCTTGGTCACTCGCATGAACCAAGATCCGAGAGTGGCGCCATACATGCCGCTGATCGTGCATGAGCTAGAGCAGGGCATTACGACGACCTATGAAGGTGTGGAATCTGATGCGATCTTTACTCAGGATGCGCCAACTCCGGTCGAGCCAGGGTCGGCGGACGACTACATTTTGCGATCGCGCGATCTTCAACTAGAAGCGGATCGGCTGCAGCGAGAACAAGCTCAATTAGCTCAGCTTCAGCGTCCCTCTAGTCAATGGGTACAGCAAGTGCGTACCCAAATTGACCTACTGCCAGAAGCGGATCAAAGCAGTGCCACGGTTAATCTGCTCGGCGTTGGCTATCAGGCCAGTTTGCCCCGCGATCGCGCCACGCTGATTGCATTTCTAGACGAAACCTTTGCGAGTGAAGCAGCCGTTGCGTTACGGGACGCTTTGGACAGCATGACTGAGGGCGAGATCCGACACGTCTATGAAGTCATTGAAGATACCGTAGACACGATTTATCCCCTAGATATTGAAATCACGCTCGGCATGTTTCGCACCTTAGACTGTCGTGAACAGGTGGCTTTTAGCGATCCTGATCAAACTGGCGCAGCGTATCTCGATCTAGAATTTCCGTTATTAGGCGGGCCGTTGCTGACCATGTCTGAACAAGCCTATGCCGCGTGCTCCGTTTGGTCTGTGGAGCCCGCGTCTGAGAGTGAAAAAGAAGTGCTGCAGAGCGACATTCCGACCCTGGTGCTGGGCGGACGATACGACACGCAGACCCCGATCTTTATGGGCATCCAAGCCATGGAAGGGCTAACTCAGGGAACATTTGTAGAGTTTCCCAATACTGGACATGGCGCGATCGCTTATTCTGACTGTGCTAAAGACGTTGGCGTGGCGTTCATCAACTATCCGACCCGCTCCTTAAATACCGCCTGCACCGAAGACTTGCGACCGGAATTTGTGCTGCCGCCGTCAGCCGAATAGATCCTGACGCCCTGGATGAAATCAACCCAATGCCCCGCAACTCTTGGGAGTTAGTCCATGGTTCAAATCGCCATCGTCCCACCGGTCTTCTATCCCGACTCTGACGGGCCAGTAGTAGGGTGCGGTATGGCTGGATTGTGCGCCTGGTAGCGAATCTCCAGTATCTGGTTCGGGACCAAACTGGTTTCGTTGCCGGAGATTTGCTGTAGTATCCACAGCGGTTGCCAGCATCCCCTGCAAAGCTTCAGATATCGAGAGCCGCAATCACTTTCTGGCGAAAGTCGAGACTATAAGGGGCAGGCATCAGTAGAGTTCCAAGGATGACTCTACTTTAACCGGCCTGACTCTTCTACGGATTGCTATATGATGCTCGTGATTGGGAGGTCTACCAAGCAATTACGGAAGTTGTAAGCAATGGGAGACAGAGAAATGGGCGACATGTCGCTCAATCTCACCAATGATCTTGCCTTGATAATCCCGGCTTAACTCAGTGCCTCATTCCGAGAAAATCGGTCAGGACGAGTAGCTGCCAAAACGTTGCTATTCCCATCACTCGCCCACCGAGCAAAGTGTTCCGCCATGGCTGGGACGAGCCCAAACGGACTGGTGAATCCAGAAAAGACGTAGCCGCCTTGGAGTCCGGGAAATGCCCCAGCCAATGGCAAGCTGTCTTCACTAAAGGCGACGCGGCAGGCGTGCCACTGTCCGGGCACTTGCTTAAGTGCTGGCACTAACGGTTCAATACCTTTCCGAATCCGCTGTTCCCCTTTGATAGCGTCTAACGGGGGCTCTAACGCCGTGTTGATGCGGCTAATTTGTCCGATACGCAAGCGTCCATCGGGAAACTGGACACAGCCACTATCCAGCATCGGGGGCCGAATTTCATGGCCGGGTTCATCCCATAAGTCATGGGTACCGTCATCACTCGCTTCGGATTCGATCGCCGATCGCGTCAAATCAGCAGGCATAATTAGCGATCTCAGTTCCCAGTCCAGGGGCGGCGTTTCCACCAGTTCCGCATGGCTGAAATATACCGGCACTTTGACGCCAGCGGTTTTAATGAGTTCGCGAGTGAGTCCGCCAGCGGCTACTGCAACGTTTCCTGCCGCGTAGGCTTGGGTCGGGGTCGTGACTCCGGTGATGCGATCGCCCATGCGTACCAATCCCGTCACGGTGGCGATGATGATCTGTCCACCCAGTTTTTGTAGGCCATGGTTGTAAGCCTTGACCAAGGCCGCTGGGTCAACATGGCCGTGGCGCACAGTCAGGGCACCCGCGATCGCCGCCGAATTTAAATACGGTTCCCGTTCATGGGCTTCGGTCGCCGTGATGGGGACTGGTGGCGTCTCGACGGCAGCATAGCGTTCGGCGAGCGCTTGGGGATCTTGGCCCTGTTCCACCGTGAGCAGCAAGTCTAGTTCCCGGTAATGATGGGCAACACCCGTTTCCTCTGGCAATGCCGTGTATCGCTCTAGGCTCTCGTGATAGAGCTGTTGCAAAAGAGCCGTATTTCCGGACCAATGGGGCACGCCGCCATAGGTGTACCGGGTTGCATTAGCTGGGTTGGCGGAACGTTCTAGCAGGAGCACGGTTGAGCCCTGCTTGGCGAGCTCGTAACTCAATGCTGCACCCGTCAAGCCGTTGCCCACCACAATCCAGTCAAAGGTTGGCATGACAATTAAGGATGAATTTGCGAGAGGATGATGCGGAGGCGATCGTAATCGTCTTTAAGCTGCACGTTGAGAATGCGTCCGGCCTGGACCAGCCAGTCGCGATCTAGCTGACGTAGCTGATAAACTTCGCGAACCACTGCCGCGATGAGGCCATCCACCGGCGCACTGCGCATATCCATCAGCGTGCGCA
>CAZFWL010000010.1:0-3398 GCA_964522775.1 uncultured Halomicronema sp. | reverse complement strand
TCACCACTTCTTCGGGTTTACAGCGATAGACCGCTTGGTGAACTTGGGGCGGGCGAGGGGGCAAGTGTTGGTAAATCGTGTCGCCACCGGCGGGACAAAACCCGACGATCGCCACCCGAAATTCAGTCTTCAGCATCGCAAAAATCTGGGGCTGCTGTTCTCGTAGCTCTGCCAGGGAGAGGCCCAGTGCAGTGGCTCGATGTACCGAATCTAGCGGGCTGGTGGTGGCGTGATACACCACGCCATAAATCTGATTGCCAGAGTCTTCGTCAGTAGCCTTGACCCAACTGCCAAAGGGCGGCATCTGCGCAAAATCAAGGGAATCCGGTTCGAGACACTGAGCTAAAAACTCGGTGGTCGAGGTCTCAATCACTTCAGCAATGTGACCCGGCTGAGGTGACCGGGTAGCCAGCTGCGGTAAGGGCAATCGCATACAAAAAGACCTGATTAGTGAAGATGAGCGAAATTACTTTTTGCCGCGTCGCTTATCCAGGGCTTCTAATTCCGAGGCGTTAAAGGTGACCAGCTTGTCCCAGTTTCCCCCTTCAAAAAGTACGGCGACTTTGCCATCAGAAACGCGTTGTACTTGCCCCTGGAAACCGTAGTAGGTGTCGTCCATGTTCACTACGCGGACCGCCGCACCGGGAAAAAGCATACTCTTTGATTTCCTGAAAAGTTCGCTACCTCATTCTTCTAACACAAAATCGGGAAATCCTCTCATCCGCGACCTTTCATCATTCCGGGAAAGAGGTGAGAACCCATAGAGTAGGGTGCTACAAAACAACCTCACTTAACTAAATAAAAAAAGTAGTGTGCGCAAATGTCCCCACGGTTCTGCAGCCCTCGTACCCCCGGAAATTTTACAAGAGTCAATGCTCAAGTAATACGGATTTGCAACATTTATGGCGCATTAAGTGCATTGATGTCACTATTTGTGACATCAATGCACTCGTATTTGGAGAGTCCTATGATTCACCACATTTCAATTGCGGCTCAAGACCCCCAACATGTTGCCGAAGTTCTGGCTGAACTTTGGCAAGGGGTGTCGTATCCATTTCCGATGTACTCGGGTAGCTACATTGCCTTTGCCGGAGATGATCAGGGCTCTGCGATCGAGGTTTACCCCTCAGGTAGTGAATTGCGTCCGGGTCAAACCGATTTGCCTGACTTGCAGACCAAGCAGATGTCAGAGTCATTTACGGCGACACATGTTGCGATGTCGGTGCCGCTAACCCTGGAACGCATCCAAGCGATCGCGGATCGAGAAGGGTGGACCACCTTGGCCTGCAGTCGTGGTCCATTTTTCCAAGTTGTAGAATTGTGGGTTGAAAACCGGGTTTTGCTAGAACTCCTGACGCCAGAGATGGCTAAGCAATACCGCGAATTTGCCACACCGCAAAACTGGGAAGAACTCGTTTTGGCAGCCCCTATGGTGTGATCAGTTGACATGGCAGCCTGGTCTTGGCCCGCCGCCGCTTTGGAGCCTGATTTAAATAGAGGCCAGGTTCTTGTCGGACCGAACCGATACGCTAAGGAAATCATCGTGATTTTAGGACTGATTTAGTAAAACTATGGGAACCCGTTCCTACAACAATTCTCTGCGCCAAAAACAAGCGGAAGCAACACGAGAACTTATCCTCAGAAGCCTAGCAGAGCAATTAGCAACGGGTGGTTTGCAGGAATTTTCGGTGGTGGAAGCTGCACAGCGAGCTGGCGTTGCGACACGTACGGTTTATCGTTATTTCCCAAATCGTGAGGCGGTGCTGGATGCAATCGGCCAGTGGGTCGATCAGCAGTTTGGTGATTTGCCCTTTCCCACGAATCCGCAAGAAGTCGTTGATTTAGCCGAGCAGGTGTTTCCGCGATTTGAACAAGAAGCGACCCTGGTACAAGCCCTGTTGGTGTCTGAGTTGGGTCAGAATGTTCGCTCGCGCGTGCGTTCAAAGCGGCGTCAGTCAATTGAAGAAGCTCTGAGTGGTGTCGCCGATGATTCCGATTCTGCAAGGGCGATTAAAGCAGTGATTGGCCATTTAATGTCAGCAGAGACCTGGCAGCAATTACACGATGAGTTTGAATTAGACGGTGAAGCTGCTGGTCAAGCAGTTGCATGGGCAGTCAGAACTCTGATAAGCGGCATGGAAGATCAGGTTTGCCCATAGAATCAGCCCCCGGCCTCACCAAAGAGACCAGGGGCTGAGCGGCTTG
The DNA here is from genome assembly GCA_964522775.1 of uncultured Halomicronema sp. Taxonomy (GTDB): domain Bacteria; phylum Cyanobacteriota; class Cyanobacteriia; order Phormidesmidales; family Phormidesmidaceae; genus Halomicronema. The sequence continues at coordinate 1,193 of CAZFWL010000010.1, read as the reverse complement.
ATAGCGGCTAATTGAACGGTAGAACTTGCAAATTTCGCCTTCAGCTTTGCCCAGCCATCAAATGGGTTGTCCCAATCTTCCAGAGGCAGCTACTGGCACGGTTTCTAGATTGATAGTCCGGCAAAACTGAATTGACGTAACCCCGAACGTATCAAGAGAGAACAGACCTTATCCTCCGTTCGTAAGTACCGATAATCGCTCAAGCTGCTGCTGTAAAGCTTTTGGAAAAATCAATCACACTGTCATGATGTCTTCTTCTTTAGCTTTGAGGGCCTGATCAATTTCGGCAGTGTACTTATCGGTCAAAGATTGAACTTCGTCTTGTAGATCACGCAGCTCATCTTCCGAGATTTCGCTGTCTTTCTCTTGCTTTTTAAAGACATCCAGGCCGTCACGCCGCACATTACGCACGGAAACTCGACCTTCTTCGGCATACTTGCTGGCGATTTTGACAAATTCTTTGCGGCGCTCGTTGGTCAGCGGCGGAATATTGAGTCGAATCAGTTTGCCATCGTTGTTGGGGACGAGACCCACATCAGACATCGAGATCGATCGCTCAATATCGCTGAGAGAACTGGGGTCAAAGGGCTGAACCATCAGCGTGCTCGCGTCGGGAGTGCTGACGTTAGCCAGAGACTTGAGCGGCGTGGGGCTACCGTAGTAGTCCACCATGATTTTGTCCAAGAGTGAGGCGTTGGCCCGTCCTGTACGGATGGTGTTGAATGCGCGCTTGGTGGCATCCACCGCGTTTTGCATTGCTAGTTCGATATCAGTTAAGTCAGCTAACTTCACAGGACTCTCCCACTATTGTGCCAATCGATTCTCCCATCACGGCCCGGCGAATGTTACCCGGCACTGATAGGTCAAATACCATGATAGGAATATTGTTGTCTTTGCATAAAGCGATCGCCGTGCCATCCATCACTTTAAGATCGTGGGCCAGCACATGACCATAGGTGAGGCTGTTGAACCGCTTGGCATCCGGATTCACCTTGGGGTCGGAATCGTAAACGCCGTCTACCTTGGTGCCTTTAAACACGACATCAGCGCCGATTTCGGCTGCCCGGAGAGCGGCTGTCGTATCGGTAGTGAAGAACGGATTACCGGAACCCGCGCCAAAAATCACGACCCGGTTCTTTTCTAGATGACGCATGGCCCGCCGCCGAATATAGGGTTCGGCAACTTCTTGCATG
>CAZFWL010000009.1:0-17139 GCA_964522775.1 uncultured Halomicronema sp. | reverse complement strand
ATGGGAATGAAGCATTTCGGTGGACCGAGTCGGGCGGGATGGAAGGCCTCGGCGACCTCCCGGGGGGCAGCTTCTTCAGTGATGTGCAGGGCGTCTCCGCCGATGGCAACACCGTTGTGGGTCGGAGCAGCAGCAGCAATGGGAATGAAGCATTTCGGTGGACTGAATCCGGCGGGATGGAAGGCCTCGGCGACCTCCCGGGGGGCAGCTTCTCTAGTCAGGCGCGGGACGTCTCCGCCGATGGCAACACCGTCGTGGGGGACAGCAGCAGCAGCAATGGGAATGAAGCGTTTATTTGGGATATGGGGAATGGAATGCGTTCCATCGCAGAGGTCTTATTAACTGCTGGAGTGACCAACCTCGACGGTTGGAGCTTAACAGGCGCTTCTGGCATCTCCGATGATGGCAATACCATCATCGGGACTGGAATCAATCCTGATGGCCAACTGGAAGCCTGGATTGCCACACTGCATGATGATGAACCCGAATCCGTCCCCGAACCCGCCTCTCTACTCGGCTTAGCCGCGATTGGTGCAATTGCTGCGGGGGGCGCGCTGAAGAAGCAAGCCGCTGCCTAGACTCGCGTTCTCTGAAAACACACAAACGTAACTGCCCCAGGTTCATCGCCTGGGGTTTCTTTTTGCCGACTTAGGACATTTCAAGAAGCAACTGACATTGATTGGGATGCGGCAGACGGTGAATGAGCCAGCAGCAGCAATTCCAAAAACTTTCAGGGCTTAAACCAAAAAGTTCATAGTGAGCTTTTACTCTATGGAGTTGATATAGCCATCGCGGTTGTGAAGGAGCTTAACCGCTCACATCACAACCGCGATCGCCCGGTTGCCGTCATGGAGATTCATCATGTTTTTTGGCGCTTGGAAGCAAATGCTGGCTAGTTGCAAGCTGGCCGTGGGGTATGGGTTCACGTTGATGGCCCTCATCGGTTTGGGATGGCTGGCCTCCCCCACGGCAGCTCTCGCCGCGCCTCAACTGTCTCTGCACCAAGACTTGCAACCAGTCCAGATTGCCCTCGCTTCCCGAGCTGAGCGCAAGCAAGACCGGAGCTTTGGCAAGCGCAACAGCGGCAACGTGAAATATGAAATGCGCCAAGGACTGATTGGGTTTGGCGATGACTTTTGGGTGCGCGATGACGCTGGCAAGAAAGTTTTCAAAGTAGATGGCAAGTCCTTGCGAGCGCGGGACACATTCATCCTCAAAACCGCTGATGGCGATGAAGTCTGCACAATTCAAGAGCGGGCCTTACGCATCAAAGACAGTATGGCGATTGAGAGTCCCGATGGCCAAAAATTGGCGGTTGTGAAGCAGGCCCTGATTGACCCGGTGAGCGATCGCTGGACGGTGAAGCTGAAGGGCAAAGACCTGGACGTCAAAGGCAACATTCTCAACTACGAGTACAGCATTCAGCAGGGTCGCAACAAAATTGCTGAAGTCTCTAAAAAGTGGTTTCGACTGACGGATAGCTATGGCGTCGAAATTGAGCCCGGCCAAGATGACGCGCTTATCCTTGCCGTCACGGTAGCAGTGGATGCGATGGCCCATAACAGTTGAACAATATGCCAGCAATGACCGATCGGTTATGGGGGAAGCGACTTATCAATTCCTCTTTGCTGTGTTTATGAGGATGACAATATTCTCTCGCATCTAGAAATTCGGTTTAGGCTAGGCTTCGACGCAGCGATCGCCCCGATGACAATACACAAAGCAGGGTCGAGTTCACGAACAACTTTGAACCAGTCACTGTTGCTTTGAAATCACGATGTCACTGATTGTGAAGGCTAGCAACCCCCCTGACAGTCATGAAGATGGCAAGCATTTGAGCGTCGGCAGTTCCACACAAGGCTTATCGTTCCATGGCACTCATTGACCTCGACAATCAGCTGGTCACGGTGATCGTTTTATTTAAGGTGAAATCAGGGCAACAGGCCGCTGCCATTGAGCAGATTAAGCAGTTGTTCGACCTTGCAAAGCAACAACCTGGGTTTGTATCTGCCAACCTGCACCGCAGCTTAGATGAAGTCAAAGTGGCGAACTACGCCCAGTGGGAAAATACCGCCGCGCTAGAGCAATTTCGTCAGCGCTCCGACACCCAAGCACTGTGGGAACAACTCCAACCGTTAGTCGATGAAGCCGACTCACACATCTATGAGATTGTGGCCTCAGAGTCCAAGGTTGGCTCTCCGCAGATTACGGCAGGCGAGTACTACGTCCATTTTGCTGAATTTCGCATGCCGCCCGAAAATCAACCGCGCATGGTGGAGCTAGCCAAGGAGCATGTGGGGCCAGCAATGTCTTTGCCAGGCTTAGTCTCCGCAAACTTTCATCGTTCCCTCGATGGCGAACGGGTGATCAACTATGGGCAGTGGGAAGACAAAGAGGCCATCTACCAGCTCACTCAACGTCCAGGCTTTGGCAAGGAAGACGGCTACTGGACCGGCCTGGCCGAAAACGAGTTTCACCTCTACGAAGTGCTGCTCTCGGAATCCGCTTAATGAACCGGCAACTGGGGGCACTTTGCTGAAGTAGAGGGGCGATGCGATCGCGGCTCTTTGTCTATGGTTTTTGCAGTTTCAGGAATGGGCGCTCGCATCTGCCCCCCGCTCAGGCATCCGATTAGTGAAACTCTAGTTCCAAACACCTGTTTCGTTGCCTATTCTCCGCCCTGCCTGTTCCCCACATTGGTGAAATCTGATGATTGCGATCCTCGTCCAACTCCTACCAATGATCTTAGGGTCGGCCTTAGTACCCATCTGGATCATTTTGATGCTGCTCATTTTGCGCAGCCCTAACGGAGTCGTCAAGGGTACTGCCTTTGTGGCGGGGGCAACGTTAGTCCGCCTATTACAGGGCCTCATCTTTGGCTACGTGTTTGGCACCTCCGAAGACATTGGCTCGGACGGCAGCAGCACCTCGCCAGCGATCGCGGTACTGCTGCTGGTGTTAGGGATATTGCTACTGGTAACCGCCCTCAAAACGTATCGTAATGAACCCGATCCCGATGCCCCACCACCAAAATGGATGACCCTGATGGATGGCGCAAGTACCTTCAAAATCTTTGGTTTGGGGATAGTCTTGACGGTGGCTGCCGCCAAAATGTGGGTATTTACATTGTCGGCAATTGGCATCATTAAAGATGCCGCTTTAGGCAAGGCTGAAAGTGTGACTGCCTTCGTGATTTATGTCTTAGCCGCAGAGTCGTTACTGCTGTTGCCACTGCTGATTTGTATCGTGGTGCCGCAGCGATCGCAAGACTTACTCAAAGCAGCAGCTGAATGGCTCAGCACTTATAACCGCCCCATCACCATCGCCGTTTCACTGATTTTTGGAGTGCTATTTACCTGGAAGGGAGTTGCAGCATTATTACTTTAGGGCAATGATATTTTGTTAAAAATCTAGTCGTCAAAACTTAACATAATATGATTAGTAATCACCTCTTTAAGATGAGCTTAAAGAGGTGATTACTAATCACTATTGCGACGATAATGGGAACAAGGACACTTAGATTCTAGTTGGAATCAACACTCATCTAGAAATTTTTAAAATGGCTTTGCTAGCTCTCAAGATCACCTTACCAAGGGAATCAGCATCCTATGTCTAACTGGCATAACAGTTGATGTATATCATCATATAGGTAATGGCATGAATCAAGAAAAAAACGCAGCATTGCGGGCGAGAGCTACAGCTCCCAAGGCAGCCGCGATCGCCGGGATAATATTTTCAATCCTACTTTTCACCAGCTTGATCCTCCTGTCAGATGTTCTATTTAGCGGCACTGATATTGATGAAGCAAATTTCGAGATTCACAAGCAGCAAGTGCAGCTAGCCTTGAATCTAGTGCCTTTTGCTAGCATTGCATTTCTATGGTTCGTGGGGGTCATCCGCGATCGCTTTGGCGATCAAGAAGACCAATTTTTTAGCACTGTATTTGTTGGCAGCGGCCTACTATTTTTAGCCATGCTGTTTGTTAGTTCGGCAGTCGCTGGTAGCTTTTTTCTGCTACCGAGAAACTCCGCTGAGCAGCTCGTGACATTTGGCTATTATGAGATTGAGCGTATCCTCGCCAGAGAGATTCTAATAAACTACGGAATTCGCATGGCTGGGGTATTCATGATCTCAACCTCATCCCTCTTTCTTCGCACTCGAGTGATTCCCTACTGGTTTGCTTGGCTAGGAATGAGTCTAGCCGCAATTATGATTTTAAGGGTTAGTTATATCAATCGATTGGGATGGATATTTCTATCTTTCCCCCTGTGGATTCTCCTGGTTAGTATTTATATCTTGATTGACAATTATCGGAAGAAGAAAGAGTCTCGGAGAACTTGAGCTTGCTGAGACTGTCAAGCAAGAAATCATACAACTAATCTGTCTATATCAAAGCCTTTAAAAGACAGGCCAAAACGCTGTTTCGAGTAGGGGATTTTATAGCTGTCCACAGTCTATGTGGCGTCGCTAACGTCCATCAACAGGGCTGCTATGCTCAGCATCTATCGGTGCATCTGGTCGGTCACTATTTTGCATCCAGAGTTGTTGGGGGATACCGATGCTGATGCCCTGGCGATCAAACTCTTTTTTGAGGCGACGGCGCAGTTCCATCGCTACCGCCCACTGCTGCATCGGCAGCGTTTTGAGCCAAATGCGAATGCCCATACCCTGGTGGGTGAGACACTCAACCCCAAAAAATTCATCCGTCGCCAAAATTTTGTAGCGCCAATCGGGGTCCCGCGCCATGGCTTCAGCGGTGTCTTGTACCGTCGCCAGGGCAACATCCACATCCGTGGCGTAGGCGACGTCAATGCGGAAATCAGCGCGAGCCCAATCGCGGGAGAGGTTTTCCACCTCCACGATCGCGTTATTCGGCAGTGTGATCAGATGGCCGTCAGGGCTACGCAGTTGGGTAATACGCAGGTTGAAATTCTCCACCAACCCACCTTTATCGCCAATGGCGACGACATCCCCAATTCGATACTGGTCTTCCAGCAAAATCATAAATCCATTAACCAAGTCCCGAATCAAGTTTTGCGCCGCAAAGGAAATGACCAACGCCAGTAGGGTCCCTAGCGCCAAGACAGATCCGGGCACCAGCTCTAACCACTGCAGCACCAGCAAAACGCCAATGGTGTAAACCAAGACCATTTTGATGCCTTTTACCACTCGGGTGATGGTGCCAACGCGCTGTAGGTTGGTATTGGTCAATTCCTGGCTATCTGCCAGCTGCTGGATCACTTTATCAATCGTGAAGTCAATGAGTCGGTTAATCAGCCCCACCACAAACCAGGCAATGAGCAACACCATGGGGGCAATGATGAGCTTGCGGGCCAGCAGTCGCGTTTGCGGAAACAGATTTAAGGCATAAGCAGTGCCACCAGCCCAGGTAAATGCGATGACCCAAAAGTTGAGCCAGCGCAAAAACCGCACGAATTGCAGTTTTTGTTGCAGGCGGAGAAAGCGACTGAGGCCATAGAGCGTTTGTGGTGCTTCAGCCTCTGGATTATCAGCGGCTTCATTGGACTGAGCTTGTAATTGAGTTTCTCGTTGCTGGCGCAGACTTTTTTCTCGACGGCCCAATGCTTTCCAGGTGAGTCCCATCACCAAGGTGACTAACACCGTGCCAATCATTACCGTGACAAAGATCCGCAGTCGCCGCTGAACGGCAGCAGGCTGGCGTTTCTCAACCGCTTGAAGCAGTTTTTGTTCCAGTTCATCACGCCACTGGGCGGCTAGTTCCTCCTTACCGATCGCATAGTATTGAGCATCCGCATCGGTGACGGTTAGGAGAGCCCGAGGCTGTTGCAAGGCTGGGCTTTCGGCATATAAAACGGGCAAACCGTTTACAGTTTTCACGACAATCTCTAGGCTGTTGGGTGACAGGGCCGTTTCCCCAGACCAAGACGCTGGCAAGAGTCGCTGTAGGTTGCCTTCAATCTGGCTGGCGCGCACTTCGACTGGCACCAGATAGCCGGGATCACTCCGGTTGACCACCGCAGGCGAGGCAATTCTAAAGACGGTGTTGCCGTCCAGTCGCACGGGAGCCGACTCTAGCGTGCCCTGCTGTTCCACACCGGCGGGCAAAGGATTGTTATTGGAGGGGATTAAGGGGGGGAATTGAGCGATCGCGGGGGCAGTAGCAATCCCCAAACTGAATAACAGCAACAGCGACACCAGCCCCAGTCGCGTGGCCCGAAGAACGTGCTGCCAGATGACGCTCGCGCCACTTAACCAGGCCAGAGCGAAGGAGAACCGGCTTTTCAATTTGGAGTGATGCAGTGCAGAGGACCGAGAAGAGAAATTCACGCGGCGGCATCCCGTCAGAAGAGTGGCAATGGTCAGATTAGGTAATTTCCTTGTGAATGGTGCAGATATCCAAGCTGAGGCGACAAAAGGCAATGGCAGACTGGCACCTATGGGTTGCCGCAATCATAGCGCGGTGCCTGATGAAGGCGTTCTTTCCCATCAAGCCTCAGCTCCCTCTCAATATTTGACAGGGTAGGCGAGGCAATGGCTTCAGTCATTCATCACCCGAGGGAGATAGTTGATATCAATTTGGTTTTGGAATGTCATACATCGGACATCGGAACTGAGAGCAGAATTCCGATACGCAATGCCTCGCTGTCGACAGTGAGATTTTTATCTGTGGCGTTTCAAAACTAAATTCGTATAGGACCTAGAGCGGCTTCAAGCGGATTAATAAAGTGTTTGGAGGTCAGCTAGAGTAAGTCCTAACCAACCTCAATCAACAGATTTGGGATGATGTTTCGTAGGACTGTTATCCAAATAAGTTTCAATTAATGTCTTAGTCTCAACAATTTGTTTAGGAGCATCTGACTGAAACTTGATAGAAATATCGTTAGCGACTAAGAACAGCTCCCAGATAATTGTGAGCTGACCAGTGACAGGCGTTGACCGTTGAGAGCTGATCGGTCCTCTAAGCTTTACATCCTTAAGAGGCAAGCGCCGTTGGGTAGGTTGTGACCAAGCTTGCCAGACTGTATAGGTAGGCGGCTGCCAACCATAGTTAAAAGGTTGCCATCCCCAGATCAAAAAGACCTGCTCATGTTGATCCAAGACATATAACCGTCGGGCCGCATGATATCTGTGCAGCTCATAGGCGAGCATAGCGCCACCAGTCATGCTCAACAATGCCCCAAACCCTAAAGCGCTATAGTATTGGCCCAGAAGACCAATCACGCTTGCTATCAAGCCCAGCATTACTAAAGAACTACAGACGAGACATGTGCCATAGCTGATTTGATGGTGCTCAGGCGCAAGAGTGAAAACTAGTCGTTTTGAATTTTGTTCGATGAGTCGCATATTTTTTCATTCTGCACACATCGCTAATCTCAGAATGACGAAAATAACTTTGGATTGCTCGAAGTGTGATGTCTACAGGTGTAACTTTTAATACCTGAAAGTGTCCAGACAGACTTTGATTGCCCTGATTCAATAGGGGCCAATACGTCTCGATATACCTTAAAGTGAGCAACGTTGTGGTTGTCCATGCCGGGATTGGTGAGGATGCCTTTGTGCATGATGTCGCTGTCGATGCGGCGTCTGGGTCGTTCGTGCCAGGCGATGTTGAAGGCACACAGCTCCGGGCCTAGGGATCTTCACGACCCAGACTTTCTCTGGCAGAACAACAGCAGAGGAACACACGATACAGTTTCAGCTTTGAAACGCCACAGATGTAAATCTGACTAGAGCCAGTAAGACATTGCCGATCAATACTCTGCTCTTTGTCCTGATGTGTGGCATTGCAAAACCAAATTGGTATGACAGGCGTGAGGGAGCGATCGCCCAACATCCGGATCCTCCAAACTGCCCTAGTACGGCGATGTCAGCAACTTGACATCAAAGATGAAACATTTTTTCACCGCAAATCTCACCTCAACAGAATTTGCAAAATTTGAATAGCGCCGTTCAATGGCCCATCATACCTAGGTTTGCGAACTGCCCGCGACACATCACAGCCGCACAACCGATAGCGAACGCGCAAACACTACATTCCCGTACTTTATGCTTTGGGGGCAAACAACTGATTTGCGAGTATTGGACTGTTTTGGCTGCCGGGTCAAGGTTGGAACAATGTTTAAAACAATTACTCATCACCTGGAACTGCCTAAGCCAGCCCGTACAATTTTGCTTGGTTTTACTGACAACGGAGATTTTTCTTTCATGAGCAATCCGAGATTCTGGGGCTGCCCCAGCGGGGTTGCCCATCCTTTTTTGCACCAGTTTTTTCGCCGCAGTGTCGCGGTGTTGCTGGTGATTGGGATGGCTTTATCCCCTTTTGACCTGTTAGGGCAGTCGCGCAACGCTGCTCTAGCGGCCACCTATTCATCCTCCGGACAGGCCCAGGCTGCGCCCGCCTCTGAAAAGCCCAACATCATTGTGATCTGGGGTGACGATGTGGGTCAAAGCGATGTCAGCGCCTACACCAAAGGATTGATGGGTTTTCACACCCCCAACATCGATCGCGTCGCTGATGAAGGAATGCTATTCACCGACTACTATGCCGAGCAGAGCTGTACGGCGGGTCGTTCGGCCTTCATTACTGGACAAAGTGTTTTTCGCACTGGCTTGAGCAAGGTGGGCTTACCGGGTGCTGACTTGGGTTTGCAGGCTGAAGATCCCACGATCGCGGAACTGCTGAAAGAGCAGGGTTACGCCACCGCGCAGTTTGGCAAAAACCACCTGGGCGATAAAGACAAATTTTTGCCTACCAACCATGGCTTTGATGAGTTTTACGGCAACCTCTATCACTTGAATGCGGAAGAAGAGCCGGAACTGCCGGATTATCCTGATCCTGAAGAGTTTCCCAACTTTGCCAAACAGTTTGGCCCTCGGGGCGTCATCCATAGCTTTGCCGATGGCCGCATTGAAGACACTGGGCCGTTGACTAAAAAGCGGATGGAAACCATCGACGATGACATCGCCGATCGCGCCGCCGAGTATGTGCAAAAGCAGGCGGCAACGGGTGAACCGTTCTTCTTGTGGACCAACTTTACCCACATGCACTTCCGCACCCACACCAAGCCTGAAAGTTTAGGCCAGGCGGGTCGCTGGCAGTCGCCTTATCACGACACGATGATCGACCACGACAAAAACGTGGGCCAGGTGTTGGATGCGATCGACGCCGCCGGAATTGCTGACAACACTATTGTCATTTACAGCACCGATAACGGCCCCCACATGAATACCTGGCCCGATGCGGCGATGACGCCCTTCCGCGGCGAAAAGGATACCGGTTGGGAAGGTGCGTTCCGGGTGCCCTTTATGGTGCGCTGGCCCGGCCATATCGAAGCCGGTAGTGTGACCAACGACTTTATGTCGCATTTGGACTGGATGCCGACTTTCTTGGCGGCGGCTGGAGTGCCCGATGTGAAAGAGAAGCTGCTGTCGGGCTATCGCGCTGATGGCAAGCGCTTTAAGGTGCATCTCGACGGCTACAACTTCTTGCCCTATCTAACAGGGAAAACCACCGAAGCACCGCGTAAAGAGTATTTTTACTTCTCGGACGACGGCGACCTGCTAGCGATGCGCTATGACAACTGGAAAGTGCATTTCGCCCAGCAGCGGACCGAGGGCACACTCGCCCTATGGGGTGAGCCGTTTGTCGCTACTCGGATCCCTTGGTTGTATAACCTCCGTACCGATCCGTACGAAAAAGCCACCATTACGTCCAACACTTATTGGGATTGGTACCTGGATCACGTGTATTTGCTGCTACCAGCCCAGAAGTTCGTGGCGCAGTTTTTGGGGACGTTCAAAGACTATCCACCTCGTCAAAAGGCTGCCAGCTTTACCATTGACGATGCTTTAGAGCAGCTGCAGCAGTCTCCTAGTAGCTAGTTGTTCCTAAGCGATGGATTAGGCCTCGGCTTAAGGTCCGCGATCGCACTCCTCAACCGGGGTGTGATCGCGGTATCTAATGTCATGCCAGGCCTTAAATGCATTAATGCATTGATGAGAAAACAATCGGTAACGGCAAGACCACACAGATTGCCCAACTATTTTTGACCTAATGGGAGGTCCGCCATGATGAAACGACGTGCTGCCCGCAACGGTGGCCTGCTGCAAGGAGGAAACTTAGGCGCTACGCCTCAAGCGGCTGGCTTAGCCGGCAGCGATCGCCGCGCCGCGCTGCAAAATCTTCAGCAAACCGCAGCTCAACGCATCGGTACTCGCTTCAAAATGAAGCAGCGCTTGTTTTCCTTTGGGGACGACTTTTTTATCACGAATGAGCGGGGTGAAAAAGTCATCAAAGTGGATGGGAAGCTGCTGCGCGTGCGGCAAACCCTGATTTTCAAGGACATGCAGGGTCGTGAACTCTACACGATCAAAGCCAAACTCATTGATATTCGCGAAACGATGGTGATCAAGCGTCCCAACGGCGATCGTGCCGCCGTCGTTCACAATGCCCTCATCACCCCTCTCCGCGATCGCTGGAAGATTGATATTCCTGGCGGTGACAACCTCGTTGCTAAAGGCAACATTTTGCAGCACGAATACAAAATTAGTCGTAAGGGTGAGCGGCAGCCCATTGCTGAAATCTCTAAGAAATGGTTCCGCCTGCGGGATACCTATGGCGTGGAGTTAGAGAGTGCGTTTGATGCGCCCTTAATCTTGGCGATTACCGTCACGATCGACATGATGGCTCATGCCTAAGCTCCCCTCAAACCCTTCACTGTCTCGCGTCATTGTTGCCGCTGATAACGTTAGGGTCTGTTTTCATGCTTCCAAAACTTATGCAGTTCAAGACCATCAAAGCGATTGGTAGAGGCAGGATCCCCCCGGCTGCGCCACCCCCCTTATCAAGGGGGGCAGGGGGGATCTCGCAACCTTCTAAGCCTTGATTCAGCCTGTAAGTCTATCGTCGTCACACTCTTCATTGCCCTCGCTTTCCAGGAGTTTTTGCCTTATGCATATTGGACCGTTACAACTCGCCGCGATCGCCTTCGAGAACCCCACTTTCAAAGGCGAAATTTTGGCTGAACTGGATGCCGTCCGTGGTCGGGGCGTCATTCGTCTAATTGATTTACTCTTCATTTACCGTGAAGCCTCGGGCAACGTCACCGTCATGACGGATACCGACGTTGAGGCCGCTGACCTGGCCGACTATGGTGATGTACTCAGTACGCTGCTGGGGTTAGGCGAAAGCAGTACTGCCGAAATGAACGGCACGTCGGTTGATGATGGCTACGGCCTCTCCCTCGAAGAAATTCGCGGCGTCGTGGATCAGATGCCGCCGGATACTGCATTGGCACTGGTGCTGTTTGAGCATCGCTGGGCCGGAGGTTTAGCTCAGGCCATCCGTGAGGCCGGGGGCCACTTGCTAGCTCAGGGTATTCTTACGCGGGAAGCAGTCCTCGTTGTAGGGGGTGAGTTGGCCGCGATTGCCGAAGCGGAAGCTGTCATTGCCACCACGGAAGCCATCAAAGGCGCCGCCGTACTCGATGCCCTCGCCTTTACCGAAGCGGCAGAAGAAGCGGAAGCGCTCATGGCCGATGAAATGGTCACCTCTTCCATTGCCGCTGAAACCTTACGGACCTTAATGGCCGTCGGCGTGGTGGACGATACCGAAGTTGAAACGGCCATCACCTCATTGGTTGAGGGGGGATTGTTGTCCCCAGACTTGGTGGCGGATGCGTTGGAACAGGCAGATGCGGCCATGGCCGCGATCGAAGACACTGTCGCAGCTCAATCCGAAGCTGACGCTTAGTCATGTCTATCGCTGTCGAGGTTCCCCCGATGCATGAGGCCCTGTCACGATGAAGCCCGTTGGCTACGCGCGATCGCCAGAATATTGGATTCGCTTCGGTTGGGGTACCCTAATGGGCCTGATCGGTGCAGTTTCGGCGTTTGTGTACGTCATCGTTGTCCATGGCCTTGAGCATGTGATCTGGCATGGCGATATGCCGATGACGCCCTTTTCTGGCTCGTTCAAAATTGTCATCATCACCACGTTGGCTGGGTTGGCCGTGGGAATGATCCATAAACTCACACCGACGGAAGAAGTGGATGTGTTTGGGGCCATTCCCAACGGCGACATGGATTTGCAGAATGCTTTAGGCGCCGTGTTGGCCTCGATTCCCTCCCTAGTCGGCGGGTTTGCCCTCGGGCCCGAGGCACCCACAGGGATTTTAGCGGGCGGTCTCGGCGTGTGGATTTCAAAAAAACGCCGCCTGCCCAAAGAGCTCCGCCGGACAAATCTCTTCAGTAGTGTCGCTGGGGCGTTCTCCGGTCTATTCACCGCGCCTTTCGCCGTCATCCTGATGGGCTTAGAGCTAAAGCACCGGCAATCGCCTTACTACTACGCCACCCTCATGATCGTGGCCGTGGCATCAGTTATGGGGTTTGCGGTGTTTTATGCCGCGGGCGAAAACAGCTTTGCAGCGGTCTTACGCTTATTGGAGCTGCCCACCTATGAGCTCAAAAACTGGCATTTGCTAGTGGCCGTCGCCCTGGGCATCTTCGCGGTTATCTTTAGCTTTCTCTTCGCTTTTTTACTAAAAGCGTTGACTCGCCTCATGGCCCCACTCCATGGCCAACCCATTCTTCGGTGTACGGGCATTGGCTTTCTCGTCGGCTTATTGGGCATTGCGATGCCCATCACCCTATTCCTAGGCACCGACGGGCTTTTGAAAGTGGTCGAAGGGCGAGAAGAACTGGCTATTGGATTTTTGCTCCTCTCGGCAGTGCTAAAGGTCTTAGCGCTAGCTCTGGTGTTGGCCGCTGGCTTTATTGGAGGGCCAATTTTTCCCCTGCTGTTTGTCGGCGGCACCCTGGGCATCGTCATTTGGCAAATTTTTCCAGGCATTCCCGTGATGATGTCTGTAGCCTGCATGATGGCAGCGGTGCCTGGTGCCCTAGTGGCTTTTCCCAGTACCTTGGCAGTGATTGTGTTGCTGATTACCGGCACGCCGGTCACCGACGTTATTCCGGTGTTTATTGCCACCTACACTGCACATTTTTTCCTGAAAGGTATGGTACTGAGGAACCCCATGCTTGCCGGACGACACTCTCGTGATATCGACGCCGCTCTACAAGAGGCTCAGGATATTCAGGCGGAGGAAATAAATTGAGGACTTCCGTAACGCTGCTAGAAGTACCGATAGTTCTTTTGACCATCATTTGTGTCAAAGGTCTGCTAATGCGATTGTCCTTTAATGGTCTGGGGTGGACTTATCTGGCCATCTCATTCTCGATTTTGGCGATCGCAGCCAGTACTCGACTCTGGCAATTTGAGCGCGAAGCAGAGTGGCCGGAGGCAGAGGCATGACCGCGATTTCAACCTCCCCCCCATCCTTTGAAACCCAGCTCGATGAGTCGCCCATTACCCGCACCATGTGGCTGCTCTGGCTGCTGTCGGCAGGGCTGATTGCCCTCGATGGCTTCGACTTTTTCATCATCGGCGTGGCGATCCCGTTTCTACAGCAAGACTTTGGTTTAGATGCCGTCGCGATCGGGGCCGTCGCTACCGCCGCCGTCGCTGGGTCGTTAGTGGGCTCGTTAACCCTCGGCCCGATTACCGATCGCGTCGGTCGACAGCTCATGCTGATTGTCGATGTCGCCATCTTTGTCATTGCCACAGCAGGCACCGCCCTCGCTTGGAATGCTGCTTCCCTGATTGCCTTCCGCTTTTTAGTCGGGATCGGAATTGGGGCCGATTACCCCATCAGCGTGTCCTACATTACGGAGAATGTACCGGCTCGATTTCGGGGACGGATGGTGATTGGCGCGTTCACATTTCAAGCGGTGGGAGCACTGCTGGGGGCGGTTACCGGACTCATCACCATCACTGTTTTTCGGACCCTGTATCCCGACACCAGTGCCATGGCCATTCAATATGCCTGGCGATGGATGCTGGGAGTTGGAGTGCTGTTGGCGGTCGTGGTCGCGATCGTCCGCCTCAGCTTTAGTTTGGAGAGTCCACGCTATTACATCAGCCGTGGCGAATATGAGGAAGCCTCCGCTGCGGCCACGCAACTACTCGAAACGGATATCACCATTACCCCGGAGACTGAACCGCCAGTCTCGACGGAACGTCCAACCTTGGGGACTTTGTTTAGTCAGGCGCATCGCCGCCGCACCGCTCTAGCGGCGTTGCCCTGGTTTTTGCAAGATATTGCCACCTATGGGGTGGGCATCTTTACCCCAGCCATTATTGCCAGGCTGGCCTTGGCCAACGAAACGGATTTCATGGTGCGGGAAATGGGGTCGGCCAAGGGCTCCGCTGTGGTCGATGTGTTTCTAATTTTGGGATTTCTCTGTGCCATCCTGCTGGTCGAAAAACTGGGGCGCATTCGCTTACAGGTCATCGGCTTTGTCGGCATGGCGGTGGGGCTAAGCATTTTAGCGGCTTCTAGTTGGTTGCCGTCCGGCAGTCAGGGCGAAATCTTGCTGGTAATTATCGGCTTTTTAGTCTTTAACCTACTGATGAATGCCGGGCCGAATGCAACAACATTTTTGCTGTCTGGGGAGGTGTTTCCCACCTCGATTCGGGCCACCGGAGCCGGATTCGCCGCCGCCTTTGCCAAAGCGGGAGCCGTGTTGGGCACGTTCGTGCTGCCTGTTTTGCAGCGATCGCTCGGGGTGCCGACCATGCTACTGGGACTGGCTGGGTGTTGTCTCTTGGCCGCTGGGCTCACTCTGCTCTACCGCATTGATACCACCGGGAGATCGCTAGAAACGATTGCCGATGGCGAGAGCGTGACCACTTTAGAAGCGCCACCGTAGCTCCCTAGCGCACCCATACCATCATGAGACCGTCAGTCAGTGACACACCAGCCCATAATTTGACCCATGCAAAACCCCTATCCACCTAATCCTCAACCTGAACTGGCCCGCGAGCGAAATCGGATTGCGGCTGATCGCTCACTTCTATCTTTTATTCGCAGTAGCGTCTCGTTGATTGGCCTGGGCGTCGGGATTAGTCAAATTTCGAGTGCCTATTTACCCATCGTGTCCTATCTCGGCTATTGGACTTACCTGTTAAGTGTGTTGATGGTGGGGTTGGGGGTCATCAGCGTGATTTTGGCTGCCCTCGATCACCAAGGTGAACTCAAACGCCTGCAACAGCCGGAATACTATTTCACTCCGCGTTGGTCTCTGAGTGGCGTGACGGGTTGGATCATTCTAGTTGCCGGAACGTTGACCCTCGTACAACTGTTGCTCACGCCTGTCTATAACCCCCTCTAATGTCATGCCGCTACCGCCCACCTGCCGCCAACTGCCCCCTGACCATGCCACCCTATTGCTCACAACAACACGATGACCACCAACCCCAACACACCACTCAAAATCACCCCAGTCACCACAAAGTGGTTCAGCGTCGACACCGATTTCAACACATAGTCATCATGTTCCAGAGATTTGACTTCCAACCGATGTTGCACCAACGCCAACGCCAACAACACTGTTCCCAGGGCAATGAAGGCAATGCTAATGGTGTGGGTCAGGGTTTCTCTCACCAATGGATCCGTGTTCGGCAGTTGCTGGCGCACCCCTTGATAAACGCGGTCAATAGCAATGCCAAACCCAATCAGAGTAAGCGATTGCGCGATCCAGGCATTCATTGTCCGTTCCGCCGCCGCACGGTTGCGCTCTTTAGCCAACTCGTTGTTAGTGCCAAACAGCTTGGGGCGTTGATCAGGGTTCACGGGGCAAGGCTCTCCTACGGATAACAGCGACGATCTCTGGGTGTATTGTTGGATGTTTGTTCAGTAACGGTTGATGGTTTTACAATTTTTTTTTGCCATGAGTGATGCAAATTCTACTCCCCACGTCCCCAATCCAGGAACGGAACTGGCCAAAGAGCGGAACCGCGCTGCAGAAGAGCGGACGCTCATGGCTTGGATTCGTACAGCCTTGGCGCTGATTGGTTTCGGCTTTGGTATCGACAGCATTGTAGCGGCGATTCAACAGGCTCTGGGCGATACAGTCAATCCGGTTCGATTGACACGCATCTTGGGACTGGCTTTCGTGGCCCTGGGCACCTTTGCGATGCTGTATGCCGCGATCGATCATCGTCACCAACTCCAGCGGATTCAACGCAATGACTTGGTGTATATGTCGCGGCGATCGCCCGCCCTCATTGTGGCCTATGCCCTTGCCCTCATCGGCGGCTTGGCCTTTGTCAGTGTGCTCTTCAGCCCGCTACTGCGATAAGTCCAAATGTGGTTGAGCCGAGTAAGGCTGCAACTCAAACTTGCGTCCTCAGTCGCTGTTTATTCAGCCTGACCATGATTCCTCCCTTGATTTACCCATCCACTTATTCTTGCGATCACCATGACTGACCCTAACCAAACTCCTGATCCCAAGGACATCGCCCCACCCCAGCCGCCCAGCAATAATGAACTCGCCATGCAGCGTACCGAGATGGCGACTCAGCGGACGGACTTAGCGCAACAGCGTACCGGCTTGGCCGAGCAGCGCACTGGCCTCGCCGAAAAACGCACCGGCATGTCGATGCAGCGGACAGACCTGGCGGGCGAGCGGACAGACCTCGCCGAGATCCGGACGGAGCTAGCTCGAGAACGCACCCGCGCCGCCGAAGAACGGACATTAATGGCTTGGATTCGCACCGCCTTATCCATGATTAGCTTTGGCTTTGGCATCGATCGCCTATTCAAATACCTTGATAAAACGGAAGCCAGCACCGGCATTAATGTTCTGACCGAAGAGCGCATTCTGGGGCTGAGTTTGATGTCACTGGGCCTGTTCACCCTAGTCGCGGCCGTGATTAATCACTGGCGCATTCTTAAAAATATTGAAACCAAAGATTACAAGTACATCCCCGGCTGGTCTCAGGGACTCACTGTCGCTATCGTGCTGCTATTTCTGGGGCTGGCCGCGTTTATTCCTTTGGTCATCAGTGGGGTCACTCTCGGGGAAGTCTTTACCCTCGACAGCCAGGTGCTTCAGACCTTGGCTGCCTTGACGATTTTCTTATTGATGCTGACGCTCGGGGTCAAAACAGAACTGGCAGACTTCGCCCAACTGTGGCGGCAACCGCAGCTACTTATCCGCGCTCTGTTGGCGGCATTAGTCTTGTTTCCCGTCGGCGCTGGCGTCATTGGCTACATCTTGCTGAAAGGAACTCCAGCGGTGGCAACGACAGGAGTT
>CAZFWL010000008.1:0-17622 GCA_964522775.1 uncultured Halomicronema sp. | reverse complement strand
AGTCTGTGTAACGGCTTTGAGAGATTTCCCCGACATTTCATGGCTCAAGTGTTTACACTTCTTTATGAAGATGTTCATATTTCTCGGCACTGTGGGTAAGCGAACACCTCAGTCAGGTCTCTCGTCGTGGGAAGAGGCCTCGGCGCTAGACGAAATTGTGGTGGATAAGCGTCCGGCTAAGCGGGCCGGGCGATCAAAGGGTAGACGGCGCGATCGCCGTTACGAAAATCGGCTCTTGCAGACCAGTCTGGAGCGGCGCGATACCGATGATGAACTCTTCACGGAGCAAGCGTGATGCGGTTGGGCGAACTCGTTTGATTGGCGAATTTAAGGGGTGGAGGCGTTCAACTGCTGGCTAACGTGGGCAATCCGTGCACCGAAATTAATGCAGGTCAGGCGATCTCCGTCATCCAAAGCGGCCTCGGCATCGCCGCTTGGCAGGGGACTTTGCCCCATCACGCCTAAAAAGGACCCGAGCCGGTTCACGCCATCTGTCTTGCCGACATACTGGCTAGGCATATCGCCGACATTGATCCAGTGCATGGAATGCTGGGCCGCGTTAATGGCTAGATAGATGAGGGTGCCCTGCTTGTCGCCACTCAGCGAGCCGGAATGGGTGAATCCAGCCGCCAGCTTATCCTTCCATAGTTGGGCAAACCAAGATTCGCTGGCCGCATCGATAAAAGCTTTGAACTGAGCGGCGACCCCGCCCATGTAAGTGGGGGAGCCAAAGACAATTGCATCAGCAGCATTCAACGTCGTCATGATGTCAGCATCACTCCAGCGACCCGCTTGCATTTGGTCTCCTGTAATACTAAGCAGATGGGCCGTTTGTCCCGCTTGCTGCACGCCCTCCGCGATCGCGGCTGCCATGAGATGGGTATGGCCACTAGCGGAAAAATAGACAATGGCGATCGTTGTCATGGGTTCTCAGCTCCTTCAGCGTCCCTAAGCGCTACAGCCTACTCGACTACTTTAGACCGTCATTTCGGTTTGAGTACCCGCAGCGTTTGCCAGGTGTAATCAGGATTACCCGTAATGACACCGCCTGACTGATGAATGCTTTGGAGGGTCGCGATCACGGCGTCGGTGATCCGTTCTCCCGCCAGTACGAGGGGGATGCCGGGCGGGTAGGGGCAGAGTGAGTCAGCGGCAATTGCTCCAGCAGCCTGCTCTAGTGGAACCGCGATCGCGTCGGCAAAAAAGGCGTCACGGGGGGTAAGCGGTGGCTGGGCCAGTGGAGCAGGGGGCGATAGGTTGCCGAGAGGAGTAGAGGATAAGCCCTCATAAGACTGCAACGGTTCGACCTGTTGCGCTAAAGCCGACAAAGCGGCGACCAAGCGATCGCCATCCTGAGGTCGATTACCCAAACTGAGGATAAAGGCTAGCTGGCGCAGCGTTGGTAGTTCCGCAGTGACGTGCTGCTGCTCATGCAAGAACTCGTCGGCAGCGAAGCCGGTCAGGCCGAGGTCGGCAACATCAACGACTAACCGGGTAGGGTCGAGTTGAAAGTTCGGCGAAGTAGCAGATAAGTGCTGTTGGGACAAGACTGCGAATTCAGGTAGCTGCTTCAGATCGGCGCGAATCTTTTGAGCGATCGCGAGCGTTTGCTCCAACAGCTCGGTTCCAGACGTCGCGAGTTGCTGACGGGCGGCATCCAGCGAGGCTAGCAGCAGGTAGTTGGGGCTGGTGGACTGAGTCAGCTGCAGGGACTGCCGCAGGCGATCACGGTTCACTCGCTGACCTTGCACATGCAGCATAGAAGCTTGGGTCATTGCCCCCAAAGTCTTGTGGGTGGACTGAATGACGATATCGGCGCCAGCGGCGATCGCCCCTTGGGGCAAGTTGGGATGCCAGCCTAAATGCGCGCCGTGGGCTTCATCCACGATCAGCACTGAATTGTGCTGATGAACGCAATGAGCGATCGCGGCGAGATCAGCGCAGACCCCGTGATAGCTAGGCGACACCACTACGACAGTTTGAATGGCCGGATAGGTCCGTAATGCCTGCTCAATTTGTGCGGCCGTCACTCCCCAGGCTAAGTCCCAGCGATCGTCGTGCAGCGACGCGATATAAATCGGTGTCGCCCCCGTCAAGATCAGCCCGGCAAAGACAGACTGGTGAGCATTGCGAGGAACCAGCACGTGACTATCAGGGCTACTGACTGCCAGCAACGCGGCCTGAATGCCACCGGTTGAGCCATTGGCCAAGAAAAAGGTGTCCTCCGCTCCAAAGGCTTGAGCAGCCAGTTCCTGAGCTGCCGCGATTGCCCCAGTGGGCGCAAATAAATTATCCAGCTCTGGCAGTTCGGGCAGATCCGATTGAAGCGCCGATTGACCAACGAGACGGCGTAACTCCTCTGACGCTCCCTGCCCGTGTTTGTGCCCGGGGGCGTAGAAGGCAGCGTGGTCTCTATTGGCAGCCTGGGCGATCGCTGTCAACAGCGGCACTCGAGTCTGATCAGTCATCACATCCCCCTGCCGGGAGGGCTGCCTAGCAACATTCATATCGATCGGGGGTAGCCCATGAAAGCTTTGGGTCTCATCACTATCAAATAGTCTATGCACAAGACTCGAATGATATCGCCTGAGAATGATGGCTCGAGACCATGGCCTGGCGTCCATATAACTCGATTTAGCTTCGTGGCAACTGGCGGTGGATAACGCCTTTTGACAGCGGCGTGAGCTTTTCTGGATCGCTCAATCTCTTCTCAAAAGCATCTGGCTTGAATTCTGGATGACTCCCCAAAGAGCTGCGGATATTGTGCAGACGCTACCTCTGAAGAAATTCTGCTTAGTCAGAAAGGTTTTCAATAGAAATGGGCGCTCCGTCTGCGATCTTTGGCTGGAATCTGACTCGAAGGTGTGACTTTCAGCTGTTTCCTGATCTAACCAGCAAGATTCATGTGTTTAATAACTTCCTTCGATATCTTCATTCCTGGGGGATTCACTACGAATCATGAATAAATGTCCTGCTCCGCGAACCTTTGTTGAGTTGTTGCCAGTGAACATAAAAGGCTGATTTGCTCTTGCTATTTAATGAGAGTAGATTTCAATAAGGCCATTCAGGCTATTGGCCTTATTGCACAGAGGTGAGCTTGCCAAGCCATGATGGCCAAGGTGGTTCGCTGGTATGGCAACAGACATCTCCTCTCGCCTTGCTTTTTGGTATCTCCCGTATTGCGATCGCTCAACTTGGACTATCGACTGATTGCCCCTTTGTCCGACGGTCTCTCGCTTCAACTTTTATTTGTGCTTTGGAGTCACCCATGGACCTGACCGCTAATCTCTCGTCCGACGATCACAACTGGCCCCTCACCTTTGTTGGGGGCACGGCTGACTTAGACGCTGCTTCTATGGCGGCTGACTCAGAACAGGTCACTCAGTCTAGTGGCCGCTGGCCGCTGCCGATGATGGCCGTGGGCGATCGCGCCTGGGTCTTGGAGATCAAAGGTAACCATCGTATGGTGCGCCGTCTCACTGACTTAGGCATCGTCCCCGGCATGGAAATTACGGTGGTTAACCGCGCTGAAAGCGGTTCCGTGATTGTAGGGCTGCAAGGTTGCCGCATTGGTTTAGGGGCAGGAATGGCACATCGAGTCATGGTGACAACGGTGCCGCAGGAGGCCGCTCATTCAGCTTCGGTTGAAACATCCATATCCGACGTAACAGGAACACCCAATATGACCACAACAACGCTGAATTTAGGTGCCCTGGAGGTCGGCCAATCTGGCCGCATCCTGGGCTATGAGCCTGGTGGCCGCGCCTATCGCGGCAAGCTTCTGGCCATGGGCCTAACACCGGGCACTCACTTCACTGTGACGCGCCAGGCCCCCATGGGCGACCCTGTTGAAATTGAGGTGCGAGGCTTTAAGCTCAGCCTGCGCAAAGGTGAGGCTGCGGCATTACAGATTGAAGCGATTGAGGTGCAATCATGACTACACACACCATTGCTTTAATTGGCAATCCCAACTGTGGCAAAACAACATTATTCAACGCTTTGACCGGGGCGAATCAGCGGGTAGGCAATTGGCCCGGAGTAACCGTTGATCGCAAGGAAGGACGCTATCGCTATGGCACTAAAACCATTACGGTGGTAGACCTGCCGGGTATTTATGCCATCGATGCGGAAGATGAGGGGAGCTTAGATGAAGCGATCTCCCGCGATTATCTGCTCACGGGTGAAGCTCAGGCCGTTATTGACATCATTGATGCCTCCAACCTGGAGCGCAATCTCTACCTCACGACCCAAATCATCGAAATGGGAGTGCCCTTGGTAGTGGCGCTGAACATGACCGATGTGGCTGAGGAGCACGGCACCCGAATTAATCCCCAACTGTTGTCAGAGCGACTCGGTTGTCCGGTTATTCCGATGGTGGCCGCTCGCGAGCGAGGGATTGAGGAGCTCCGACTGTGCTTAGACGATTTTCTGGTGGCACCCCAACCGCCGACGGCCCAAGTGGTCTATCCTGCTGCCATCGAAGCAGCACTCTCGCAGTTGGCGCCAGCGTTAGCCGCGACCCATCCAACGGCCCAAGATCGCTGGATGGCCCTCAAACTGCTGGAATATGACGATAGCCACGTCGATGCGCTGCCTGCCAATGCTGTGCAGCAAGTGTCTGAACAGCGCCACCGGATTCATCAGGTGTTGAGCGAAGACATCGATATCGCGGTCGCCGACAGCCGCTATGGGTATGCTCACCGCTTAGTGAACGATGTGGCGACTCGCCCCCGAGAAGTGGCGCTCACGCAGTCGGACAAAATTGACCAAATCGTTCTCAACCGCTGGCTCGGCATCCCCATCTTCCTGGGGGTGATGTACCTGCTGTTCATGTTCGCCATCAATGTCGGCAGTGCCTTCATTGACTTTTTCGACATCCTGTTTGGCACGATTTTTGTCGATGGACTGGGCCACGTCCTTGCGGCCATCGGTGTACCTGATTTGGTGACGACTGTACTGGCAGATGGCATGGGGGGCGGTATTCAGACCGTAGCCACCTTCATTCCGGTCATTGCCTGTCTATTTCTGTTCATGGCGTTTTTGGAAGACAGTGGCTATATGGCCCGCGCCGCTTTCGTGATGGATCGCTTTATGCGATTTGTGGGCCTGCCGGGCAAATCGTTCGTCCCTATGCTGGTGGGCTTTGGCTGTAATGTGCCGGCCATTATGGCCACCCGCACCCTGGAAAGTCGGCGCGATCGCATTCTCACCATTTTGATGAATCCATTCATGTCCTGTGGGGCGCGGCTACCGGTCTATGCGCTGTTTGCGGCGGCCTTCTTTCCCCGGGCTGGGCAGAATTTGGTGTTCTTGTTGTATCTGATTGGCATGGGCATGGCGATCGTCACCGGACTGATCATGAAGCATACTCTACTGAAAGGGGAAGCGGCCCCCTTCGTCATGGAGCTGCCGACTTACCATGTGCCGACCCTTAAGGGCGTCCTGATTCGCACCTGGGAACGGCTCAAAGCCTTTATCCTACGGGCCGGTCGAGTAATTGTGGTGATGGTGATGGTGCTGAGCCTGCTTAACTCGATTGGCACGGATGGCTCCATTGGTAATGAGGACAGTGAACATTCGATTCTCAGTTCCCTGAGCCAGAGTATTACCCCGGTATTCGCTCCAATGGGCATCACCCAAGATAACTGGCCAGCCACCGTTGGCATCTTTACGGGTGTCTTCGCTAAAGAAGCCGTGGTAGGCACTCTTGACTCTCTCTATACCCAGTTGGGGCAGGATGAAGCGATCGCGGCAGGGGTGGATATAGCATCGGCCGACTTTGACTTTTTCGGCAATATTGGCGAAGCATTTGCTTCCATTCCCGCAAATCTGGTGGCGCTCGGTGGCACGGTGCTGGATCCCCTGAGACTATCCGTGGGTGACGTCAGCGACATCGAAGCCGCCGCCGCCGAACAAGAAGTCGCTTACACCACCTTTGGTCAAATGGCGCTGCGGTTTGACACTCGCGTCGCGGCCTTTGCCTACTTGCTGTTTGTGCTGATGTATTTCCCCTGCGTGGCCGCGATGGGAGCCGTCTATCGCGAAACCAACGCTGGCTGGACGGCGTTCGTCGGCATTTGGACGACTGGATTAGCCTACTGGAGTGCCGTCATGTATTACCAAATCATGACCTTTGCCGCTCACCCTGGCAGCTCGA
Organism: uncultured Halomicronema sp.; assembly: GCA_964522775.1. Taxonomy (GTDB): domain Bacteria; phylum Cyanobacteriota; class Cyanobacteriia; order Phormidesmidales; family Phormidesmidaceae; genus Halomicronema. The sequence continues at coordinate 11,465 of CAZFWL010000008.1, read as the reverse complement.
CTGCTTGGATCGTTGGCCTCATGCTGGTCGCGCTGGGAGCGATCGCGGCTATGCGCTACTCTCGACCAGCCAGAAAACGGCGATCGCTACTGCTAGAAGGCTAGTACAGCAGCGGTGAACGGAGGGTGTTGGTTTTTTGGGCTGACAACGCATCGATGCCAAGGCCTGTAGAAACCGAGCATCCTTAGTTCCCTTAATCCCTCGCCGTTCTCTCGACGGCAGTCATCTATGGATGGTTAATCCCTATGCTCGCCGATCTACAGACCTACATTGCCAAGCGCGGCACCGTTTCTGTGGCAGATCTGTCTTTGCACTTTGGTGCCGATAGCCAAGCCATCAAACCCATGCTGCATAAGCTCAGCCGCAAAGGGCGCATTCGCCAGTTACTAGCTCCGACCAAGTGTGGCGGCTGCACTTCCTGTGATGCCAATACCGTCGAGTTTTATGAATGGCAGGGAGGATAACTTTCCCGCCCCACATTAAGGCTCAACGAGCAAACAGGGCCGCTTCTCAATCTGTGCTGATGCTCTGGGGCGGATACCGTGGAAGGGTGCCCACCTTAGCATGAGCACCCAGAGACAAGGCTAGGAAAGAGATTGAGCCTATCGTTTTTGGCAGAGCAAGAGGGCGAAGCGACGGTCAGTATCCGTAAAGATTTTCTGGACTGCCAGGTTGAACGCCGATAGTTCGGTCGTGAGTACTGTTGGATCAAACTTGCGAGAAATTTCACTTAGCAGACGCTCGCCTTGAGTAAAGGATACCGTTAGGTCCAGGGCTTGGAGCGTGACGGTTTGGTCGACCAGGCTTTCGATATACATCTCAATTTGGCGATCGCCCTCGTTGTAAAACGCAACATGGCGAAACTGGGTGAGGTCAAAATCACCTCCAAATCGCCGGTTCAAATGCTGCAGCATGTTGAGGTTGAATGCAGCGGTCACCCCCTGTGAGTCATCGTAAGCGGCCTCTAGGGTAGCGGTCTCTTTGTGCAGATCAACGCCGAGCAAAAAGTAATCGCCAACTTCTAAAGCTTTGCTGACCTGCTGAAAAAATCGCTGTTCGGGCTCTGGGGCCAGATTGCCCAGGGTACTGCCAATAAAGGCAATTAAGCGTCGAGGGTAGTCGGTGGCGGGAAGTGCCTGCAGCGCTTGGTCGTAGGTGCTGACTAGGCCATGGACGGTGAGATTCTCATATTCCGTGAGCAGCGTTTGGGCACTGGTCTCTAGCATCGTGCCGCTGACATCGACGGGCACATAGCGTAGGGACAAATTCCTCTGCTGATAAGCGTTGAAGAGTAACCGAGTTTTGCTGGCGCTACCACTGCCCAGTTCTACCAGGTCGCAAGGGCCAACGGTATCGGCGATCGCACCTGCATAGGTCGCTAAAATTTCCCGCTCGGTGCGCGTCAGATAGTATTCCGGCAGTTCAGTAATTTGCTCAAACAGTTCGGAGCCATGGGCGTCGTAAAAATATTTTGGCGGGAGCGTTTTGAGGGTTTGGGTGAGGCCTGCAATTACGTCGGCCCCAGGGGCTGATGTGGTGTCATGGATACTGTCCAGGCGGTTTTCTAAAACGAGGCGATCGCCGATATGGGCGACATCCGCAGACGATTGTGCCTTAGGGCCGGAGCGGGGAGACGTCGGGCGGATGGAGGGAGAAGGAACTGGCATAGCGTTTCAAAATTCAGCAAGAGCAAATTAGCCCCAACGTATTTTGGCATTGCCAGATGAGAATGAACTATGAAGAACTTAAGGCACATCTGAAGCCCGCAAAGACTTCCTGGATATTGGGTTGATACCAATTGCGAAAAGTTGAGCGCAGTACCCAGGGACGGGTGGCCCAACTGCCGCCCCGCAGCACGCGATGCGCCTGGTCAAAATACACTTGTGAATATTCCCGATAGGGAAAGGCTTCAAAGTCTGGATAAGCGTCAAACCAGGTATTCGTCCATTCCCACACGTTGCCAATGAGGTCATCACAGCCGGTGGCGCTACGTCCGGCGGCAAACTGACCGATGGGGGTGACATCGCCCTGGCGAGCCGCAAAATTGCCGTGGCGATCGCTCGGTGTTTCCTCTCCCCAGGGCCAGGTTTGTAAGGTCTGTTTGCCCGGGTGCCAACGGGCCGCTCGTTCCCATTGCGCTTCGGTGGGTAGGCGCTTGCCCACAAAACAGGCGTAGGCATCGGCCTCATACCAACTCACGCCACAAACCGGCGATTGAGGCTGGGCGGTTTGCCAATAGCGGGGTTGGGTGATGGCAAACCGCTGCCGCCAAATCCAGCCTTCTGGATGCCACCATTGGCTGTTGTAATAGCCGCCCGCCGCCATGAATTTGGCATACTCTTCCACTGTCACTAGCGTTTGGTCAATCCAAAAATCCTCAACGTTAACTGGGTGGGGCGATCGCTCATTATCCAGCGCATCGATGCTTCCGCACCCCAGAGTGAACTCGCCACCGGGGACAAACACCATGCCCGTGGTCGAAGCATCCTCCCAAACGGGTAGTGGTGAAGACGGAAACACTTCGGTCAGTTCCGGTGCCGGGGTTTGCGACCAGCGATGCAGGGTTAAGAGATACGTTGCTATTTCAACGTGTTGGCTTTCGTGCTGCAACAACCACCGCCACAGCCGGAGTTGTTGCCCCAAAGGCACGCGCTCTAAATACGTCAAGGTGCGATCGCGGATGTCAGCCATATAGACCAAAATCGTCGGCAAATCCGGCAGGTTTTCCCGTTCGGCTTTGGGGAGTCCATCCGCGGCAAATAAGGTTTGATATTGCGGATAGGGGCAGGGCGATCGCTCTAACCGCTCCAGCAGCCACAACGATTCGGTAAACGCAATATGTCCTAAATGCCAGCCAATGGGACTAAAGTCGGGGTGCGCCTGCCGCCGAAATTCATCCACTGCGGCTAACTCTTGCGCCAGCTGCAGGGTACTTGCACGACAGGCCTGCATATCGGCTTTCAATTGTTGTCGTTGCTCAGCTGGCGACGCGTTAGATGCGGCTGATGGCGTAGTACTGGAGATCACCATGCGCGTTCAGAGTAAACAATGAATTCTCTTCTAAAGATGCCCAAGTCCCGTCAAACAATGGTTCTGACGCAACGATTGCTGCTTGGGGAAATTGCGGAGAGTTATTCAGACAGTATAAAGAAGGAGCGCGCCCATGGGAGGCTACTCGTGAGCCAATCAGCGTTTGCCCATCGCTGATCAACACGTTAGCTGCGACGGGCGTATCATATTGCTGGGCCAGGGTGAGCAACTGCCCGAGCGCCACGTCTAGCGCCGCAATCAGGCTGGGGGACTCAGAGGCAGCCAGTGCGGTCAACACTAAGCCCCAAATATGTTCTGAATCGGTACTGCCTTGGATGCCCGCGTACACGCGATCGCTCATCAGCGCTCGCATGGGGCGATACAGCGTTTTGCGAAAGTTTTTGATGTAGCCGTTATGGGTAAAGAGTAAGCTGCTGGACTGAAACGGTTGGCAGTTACTGATATCGACGCCCTGTCCCGGAGTCGCACTGCGCACGTAAGCCAGCGAGCAGCCTGTGGCGATGTAGCGACACAGCGGTTGCACGTTTGGGTCGTTCCACATGGGCAACACGTTGCGGTAAGTAAACGGCTCCACCCCTTTCGCAGCGGCATACCATCCAAAGCCAAAGCCATCGGCATTCAGCAAGGCGACCTCTAATTCTTTTGGTGCGTAGGATTGCACCATAAGGGAATGGGGCGGCTGAAGAATCAGCGAGTCGAGAGCGATCGCGGGTCCCAAATAACCCAAAAGACGACACATAGGCTAGTGAACACCCGGTGGTTAAAACGTTAGGCCAATTCTAAAAGCATCTGCTGATAAACAGCTCCGGTGCCTCTCCTTCTCAAGGAGAGGCGCGGTGAGGTTCTGTCGCACAACCCGGACTCCAGTGATCACCTCAGAGGTGCTTTATGCTAATCTGGAAATCGCTTTGCGGGTGTAGTTTAGTGGTAAAACCTTAGCCTTCCAAGCTAATGATGGGGGTTCGATTCCCCCCACCCGCTTTAATCCTTGAAGTCCCTGGAAGTCATTACTTTCAGGGACTTTGCGTATGTTGCCGGATGCCTGTTTTTTAGTGCGAGTGTTCTAAAGACGGGGTGAAGTTTGGGGATGTTTCGGGGTGTTTGGGTGTAAACCGGGTGTAATTTGGGTGTAGCAATAGCTCAATCGACGCCTCACACACCATGTATTCCAAAACTCCCACAGGTAAGGCTTCTAAAGGTTCAGTCTCGATTATTAACTCCAACGATCGCTTGCAACTGCGTTTTCGTCATGCCGGGAAACGTCAATACATTTCCTTAGGTTTCTCCGATACGCCACAGAACCGGAAGCTGGCTGAGATGAGAGCCAGAGAAATTGAGTTGGATATTCTCTCAGGGCACTTTGACGACACGTTGGACAAATACAAGCCCCAATCCAAAAAGAAGCAGGAAGCTGAGGAAGCGGTTACACCCAAGCCTACACCCACCATTTTGGAACTGTGGAGCCAGTACACCCAATACAAGGCATCCAGCGTTAAGGAATCGACCCAGCTTTATTACGTCAGCTTTGAACGGTTGTTTGAGCAGTTGGGGGATGTTGCTTTGATGGAACCGTTGAAGGTTAAAGCAGGGCTTGAGCAGGTGACCACGGTGTATCAGGTCAAGAAGTCGCTGATGCAGTTGAATGCAGCTTGCAAGTGGGCGGTTAAGCATGACCTGATTGCATCCAATCCCTATGAGGGGATGGCAGGCGAGTTGCCCAAATACCGCTATCAGGTTGAGCCAAAACCCAATGCCTTTACCGCTGAGGAACGAGATCGCATTATTGAAGCGTTCAAAAATCATCAGGGCAATTGGAACGGACGGGGTTATGCAGGTATCCGTTACAGCCACTATGCGCCGTTTGTCGAATTTCTATTTTTAACAGGTTGCCGTCCATCAGAAGCAGTTGGATTGCGTTGGAAAAATGTGGCTGAGGATGGTGAATCGATCCGGTTTGTGGAGTCGATTACAGCATCAGGACGGGGAAAAACTGTACGTAGTGAGGGATCGAAAAATAATAAGAAGCGAACTTTTCCCTGCTCCAATCGGTTGAAGGCTTTGATGCTGCAGATTAAGCCTGAGAATGTTGATCCAGATGCGTTGGTGTTTCCTGCTCCTAAGGGGAAGGCGATCAACTACAACAACTTCTCTAATAATGCTTGGAAGCGGATTGTAAACCCTATTAAATCAGGCACAACCCCTTACTCATGCCGCGATACGTTCATCACGATTCAGATTTTGAAGCGCATCCCTGAATCCGTTATTGCTCAATGGTGTGACACGTCAGTTGAGATGATTCAGCGTCATTATGCCGACTTTCTAAAGATGATGAGTCTGAAGCCAGAAGATTAATAACTGATGGTTTAGTTGTCAGATTTGTCTCGTCTTTGATGAAAGTAAAGCAGATATATCGTCATTATCTGCTTTACTTTCACTACGGATAGCGCAACACAATACCCAAAGATCCCCAACACCTCTACCAATAGCGTAAAAAATACCAAAAATGATCCTAAATTGAGTAGACGTTGCTATATTTACGGGGAAGCGATCGCGTTCCCAGGATGCATTTACTACTCAGTATTCCTCTTGACGTGAAAAACCCCCTTGAAGATTCAGTTGGCGCTGAACCTTTCAAGGGGGTTGCTTTTTGTAAACCTGCAAAGCGGTTCAGTTTACTAGGCCGTCCGCTTGCAGACTTCTTCCCTAACCAATCGGTTAGGCATGTTCGAGATTATGAACCAAAATTCGATCCCTGAACAGGGTAATTCGTTAAAGACTTTTGAAAGTCTGTCTGCGGGTAATGCTCACAACAGCCCGTTGCACTATCCACGGTTAGTTGACAAGCATGAGGCTTCAGGCATTCTGGGCATTAGTCCGGAAACCTTGAAAAAGTACCGGCTTCAGGAAGGCTCGACTTTAATCGAGGGGATTCATTATCACGTTTGGAACAGTCGCGTGATCCGGTATAACGCTTTGCTGTTGGCTGACTGGGGGTTGCATCGCAATAACCCTGATGCCCATCAGCAGGCGATTGAAGCGTACCTAGCGGCGTTGCCTTGCAACCAACCCAAGAAGCGGGGGCGGAAGGCAAGCTGATGACTAATCAACAGCAAAAAGCGATCGCCCCTTCTAGCACGGGTGGCGATCGCCTCAATCAACCTACTTATTCACTCAATTCTAGCGGTTCAGGCAAGTATCAGCGGTCAGGTCAGGGGCACCCTTGCCCGGTTTGTGGACGCACCAAAGATGCTGATTGTGCATGGAATGATGAGATTGTTCTGTGTCACACGGAACGCGATCTCGATGCTCAAGTTGACGGCTATGTGTATCGCGGCATCGATAAAACTGACACATGGGGGCAATATTTCCCAACTGCTCCATCCAACCCTAAACCCGTTCGTCAGAAGAACAAAAAAGAGTTCTTCTATAACGATGTCAATCGACAAAAATTAGTCAAAGTTACTCGCAAAGACGACGGCAAAGGCAAAAAACGGATCTTTCAGTCTCACTGGAATGGTAGAGACTGGATCAATAAGGTGCCGGATGAGGTCAAAGCAAAAATACGGCTTTATCGGATTAAGCACTATGCCAACCAGGATGCGATCAAGGATGGCAAGCCGATCTTGATTGTGGAAGGTGAGGGCAAGGTTGATTTGCTTCTAAAGTTGGGCATCCCTGCAACGTGTTCTATCGGGGGGGCTGGTAAGTGGCAACACTATGGTTATCCCAACTATTTAGAAGACCTGGAAGGGGCAAAGCTTGTCCTATGCCCTGACCGGGATATTCCAGGGTTAAAGCACTGTGAGGATATTGAGCAAGACTTCCCTGATGTTCAGTGGTTGTATGCCTTCCCTGAGTCGGCTGTGTGGAATAACTTGCCTGAGAATGGTGGTCTCGACATTGTTGATTGGGTTGAGCAAGACAAGGTAACGGCTGAGCAGATTTTGGCGGCGATCGCGCCCAAACGAGATATCCGCATCAGCCAACCTGCTCCCAAAGATGAGCCGGATGAATCAGCAGAACCAGATAGGCAAACCATCGCCCAACTGATGCTTGCAATTGCTGAGCAGGGGCGATATTTTCACACGTCAGCGGATAAGGCTTATGTCGATATCTACATTGAGCAAATCCGTCATACGTTTCCAGTTAGGAGCAGGCGGTTTAAGCAGTGGCTAAGCCGTGAACTCTACATCCAACATCAAAAGATGGCGGGTTCAGAATCTCTGAATCAGGTCTTAGGCGTTTTGGAGGCCAAAGCTAACTTTGACGGGGAAATGCAAGAAGTTCACCTCAGGATTGCTGAGCATGAGGGGAAGGTCTATCTCGATTTGGGACGGGATGACTGGAAAGCCGTGGAAGTCAGTGCTGAGGGTTGGCGGATTGTCTCTGATTATCCGGTTCGGTTTCGGCGGGTTGATCCCTTGTTGCCGTTGCCGATGCCTCACGAGGGTGGAAATCTGGCTGAGTTGAGAGACCTACTCAATATGGATGAGGATGGCTGGATTTTAGCGATCGCTTGGTTGCTGTTCAGTTTCTATCCCAAATATCCGCACCCGATTTTGGTCTTTCATGGAGAACAGGGCACGGGAAAAAGTTTTACTGCTCAAATCCTCAAGTCATTGGTTGATCCGGGCAAAGCCCCTTTAATTCCCAAAATCGCTGACCTGAGAAATCTGGCAATCACGGCTGAAAACCGTTGGGTGTTGGTCTATGACAACCTTTCTAGCCTGAGTGCAGATCAATCGGATGCCCTTTGCCGCATCAGCACGGGGGGCGGTTTCTCAACCCGTACTCTGTATGGGTACACTGAGGAAACAGTGTTTGAGTTCATCAGGCCGCAGATGATTACCGGCATCGATGAAATCGCTAGCCGGGGGGATTTGTTAGAGAGATCGCTAATGGTCGAACTCATGACCATTCCTGAGGATGAGCGTTTAACGGAAGCAGAACTTGAGGAACGCTTGGAGCTGTTGCGTAGTCGCATCTTCGGGGCATTGCTGATGGCTCTCAGCCAAACGTTAAAGCAGTTGCCATCCGTTGAACCTGACATATTGCCAAGAATGGCGGATTTTGCCCGCTTTGCGATCGCGGCTGAAACGGCTCTCGATATGCCTGAGGGTAGTTTCATGCGGGTGTATGCAGGCAACCGCGAATCAGCCCATGTAACGGCTGTGGAATCTTCCCCGGTCGCCGTTGCCATCATGCGGCTGATGCAAAGTCGAGAATCTTGGCAGGGCACCCCCTCAGAACTGTTGGAAGCGCTCAACCTGCTGGTTGATGACGCTACTCGCAAAAAACGCAATTGGTCAGGCACTCCTAAGGCTTTGGGCAAAGCGTTGAAGCGGTTAGCCCCTGACCTGAGAGGGGTTGGCATTGACATCGTTCGACCGGAACGCAGTAGCCGAAAGCGCTGGATACGGTTAGAAAAGATGGCTGAGCAAACGTCACAAACGTCACAAACGTCAGAACCTAAGCAGGACGGGGATGATAGCGATGACGTTTCGGACAGGGCAAATGTCACTACGGACGGGTCAAACGTCACTACGGACGGGTCAAACGTCACGGATGACGTTTCGACATCGCGATCGCATCCAACATCCTCAAATGTCACGGCAAACGTCACAACTGAAACGGCTGTCAATCAAGGCTTTCAGGCTTGCCGTGACAAGAGTGACGTTTATGACAAGAGCCAAGCCGCTTTTTCTAACTGGGTAGGTCAAACCGTAGGGAAGCGAGGGAAGCGCGGTTGGCGAGGCACCGTTGAATGGCTTGAGGGGACTTTGGCTGAGGTGCATTGGCAGGGCGATCCTTCCCCGTCATGGGTGTCGCTGGATGAGTTGGAGATTGTTGAACGTGCGTCTTGATGTAGCAATTAATGGAGGTCATGAACATGGTTGCAAGTCCTGAGGTCTGCCGGATGAATGGGGCCAAATCAAAGGGGCCAAAGACGGAACGGGGGAAGGCGATCGCGTCTCGGAACGCGACTAAACACGGGTTGCTAGCTGAGAAACCGCCCTTATTGGTCACAGAAGACCTATCGACCTTTGAGGGATTGATGCAGGGGTTGATTGACCAGTATCAGCCTGAGAACCCGGTTGAGCATTTCTTGCTTCAACAAGTAGCGATGGGGATGTTGAAACAGTATCGGCTGTGGAATGTGGAAACGGCGATCGCCAACATCGAGGTTTTGAAGGCCAAGCAAAAAGCTGAATTTCCTGACAAGGTTGAACCGCCTGAAGTAGATGCATCAAAAATCTATGCCGAATATCGGGAGACTCGAACTCCACTAAAAACTCTTGTTCAGAAAGAGAAAGACACGTTGGAATCTTTGATCGCGGATTTGGAGTATGACCTGTCACACGCTGAAGAGCGAGGGGAAAAGAAGACGTTAGACGCAATGGTTGAGTCTTTGGGGCAAAACTACTGCCATGAGTCCAAAGATGCTGATATGTGGCGTTACCATGCTGAGTTTGAGGAATGGCTGTGTGACTCTTGGAACGGGCGCAGAAAGCGATATACAGCGGATATGAAAGAAGCGGTTAGTCGAGTACATCGGTTGATCGACCTGACCAAAGAGAGAATATCTGAACTCAATCAAACGTTAGGGCAAATGCAAGCGGTTGAGCAGAATATTCAACAAGCTGAGATTGCCAAAGAGGGCATCCAATACCCGTTGATGTTTATTCGGTATCAAACGACCATTAACCGCAATCTATACGATGCTCTAGAGCGCTTAGAAGCTATGAAAGAACGAAAGAACCAGGATTCTATGGGTTCGTTTGGTATTAATAAGCATTCAAGTGGTGATGTTTGATTGAGCCCGTAGCTGGTTGTCAGTCTTTGAGCCAAATTTCAAATTGTCCTGCTGCGATTTGATAGTTACTCTGGGATAAATCAATTAGCTTCACGTTGGAGATGTTAAGTGCCTCCAAAAAGGTTTTAAGCTCTTCGGCTGCTTCGAGATCATCAGCGCTTGAGTATCGAACACTGTTTTCCCGAATATCATTTACCTGTTCAATCCCAGGAGCTGATACACCACTATCTTGTATTTCCTCTTGGATTTTTTGGGCGTTTTCTCTGTTTCTACCGTACTGGATATATACCAAACGGACACCTTTACCTGCCAAGGAATCATCGTTCGCATTTGATGTTTCCTCAGTTGTAGTAGCCGCTTCTGAAACTGGGGTTTGAAGACCATCTGCTAATTCTGAGGATTGCTGAACCTGATTCACTTTTTCAGGAAGAGGTGAGGCGCTAGAATTTACGTCAGACCTGACATTTTCTCGAAGTCTAGGATCATTTGCCACAATATTCTCATAAGTCAAATAAAGTCTTTTAAGAAATTCTTTTCCTTGCTCAGGTCTACGCTTTATAAGAACCTGAGAGACTTTTGAAGCGTCCAAAGCTTCTCTTTGCTTACTTAGTTCCTCAGCTTGTTCATCCAGGCTGGAGGCCAGAAGAAGTTGACGTGTTTCCTTAGCCTGAGTTCTAATCAGAATCTCGGCAATCTCTGCAACTTGATCTGGCTGATCCTCATCAATTTGGCAATTTAAGAAGCCTAAAATCACACATTTTTGCTTAGGCTCTACCGCTGCATCTAGAGCAATTAGGGCAATATCTCGTTTTGCTGTTGCCTCTTTTTCAGTTAATTCTGTGATCAGATTGTCAACCAACTCTCCTGTTTGGAAGGAGCGGGCAATTTTGTCTCCACTAATACCGATCATAATTGGAATAATGACAAGGATGATGCCGCCAACTAGACTTGCTGCTAGCTCACCCAAAATTTGCAACTTATCCCAAAAATCCTTGTCGTTGGATTGAGTGCTATCTGAATGATGCATGACTACTATTTGCTTTAGCGGTCGACGCTGCTTTAGAGATCGTGAAGTTTGCTTAGTTCCCATGAGTTCTGTCAGATGCAAAATGGTATTACGCCACCAAACTATGTTGACATCTCGGAAGAAGATTTGATTTACAAATAAATCTCAATGTAGTCTCACTTGAGATATCGGTGAACTCAATCAAAGTTGGCATTGTCGGTTCTGAACTTTGGGCATACTCTTAAGTGCCCCTTGCCTCATATCCCATGCCCAAAGCTAAGAAAGCTAAAGCCCAGAACAACGAGTCGCTGGAGCAGAAGCTCTGGAAAGCCGCCGACAAGCTGCGGAAGAACATTGATGCGGCGGAATACAAGCACATCGTGCTGGGGCTAATCTTCCTGAAGTACATCTCCGATGCCTTTGAGCAGCTGCACGAGCAGCTCGTGGCGGGAGAGGGGGACTACGCCGGGGCGGATCCGGAAGATCCTGACGAGTACAAGGCGGAGAATGTATTTTGGGTGCCTGCTGAGGCGCGGTGGTCGGCGTTGCAGGCCCAGGCGAAGCAGCCGACGATTGGGCAGACTGTCGATGAGG